>CAKARM010000015.1:0-14821 GCA_916720585.1 uncultured Neisseria sp. | reverse complement strand
ACTGTCTGCGGCTTCGTCGCCTTGTCCTGATTTAAATTTAATCCACTATATTTATCCGTATGCCTCATGCCAAAGGTCGTCTGAAACCTCAAACCGGTTTTCAGACGACCTTTTTTTGTTCAATCAGAATTCGATGTTTTCGTAGGCATCGTCGAATACGAACGGGCCGCGTTCGCCGCCGCTTTCGGATTCGAGGTGGATGCGGGTCATCATCATGGACTGGTCGACTTCTTTCATCATGTCATAAATGGATATGAGGGCGATATTGACGCCGGTGACGGCTTCGGTCGTGATGCTTTTGCCGACTTCCGAAGAAACGGTTACGGTGGCTTTGACGTAGGCGAGTTCGACATCGACATCGAAATCGACGCGGACGTGTTGCAGGGGGAGTGGCTGGTAAAGCGGGACAAGCAGTCCGACCTGCTTGATGCCTTGGACGGCGGCGATACGGGCGACGTTGAGGATGCCTGCGTTTTGGGTGGCGTTTTCCGCCAAAACTTTGATGGCGGAGGTACTCATGTTGATAGAGCCGCTTGCCACGGCGGTGCGGACGGTGGGTTGGCGTTTGTCGTTTTCGCGTACGGAATTGAAGTTGAACATACTGTGCCTGCGTGAAAAGAGGGTTTTATGGCGCAGTATTTTACGGGATTTCTACACTTCGGACTATGCTGCGGATACGAACGGCAGAATAATCGGACTGAAATGCACGGATGGCTTTGTTAAGGAATTAACGGCTCGGCTTGCGCGGATGCGAGTTACATCAAGTTTCGGCGTTTTGCAACACCTTTTCCGATGGCGGTTTCAGACGACCTGCTATACAATGTTTTACGTTTGTTTTTAAGATAAATAAAGAGAGAAAATCATGCAACTGCATATCCTGAACAATCCCAAAGACGCGGCTCTGGCGGCGGACGCGGAATTTTTGAAACAGTCTTTGTACAAACTTCTGCACGAAGAAGCCTCGCCTTTGGTGGTGGAAACGGTCAAACTGTTGTCCACTTCGGACGACAGCGCGGCTTTGATTGAGAAGGTTTTGCCGCAACTGGACGAACAGCAAACCCACGACCTGACGCTTGCCTGCGGCTTGTTCGCGCAGATTCTGAACATCGCCGAAGACGTACACCACGAACGCCGCCGCCAAATCCACGAAGAAGCGGGACACGGCGGCGCGGAAGGCAGCCTGGCGGAAACGGTACGCAAACTCAAAGCGGCGAAAATCGGCGGCAAGGCGGTTCAAAAACAATTAAATACGACCAATGTTACCGCCGTTCTGACCGCGCACCCGACCGAAGTGCAACGCCAAACCGTGTTGAATTTCAACCGCCGCATCCGCGCCCTCCTGCCCCGCCGCGAACGCTGCACCCATGCCGACGCGCTGGCGGAATTGCGCCGCGAAATCGACACCATCTTGTTGGGCTTGTGGCAAACCAGCGAAACGCGCCACCACAAACTCAGCGTCAACGATGAAATCAACAACGGCGTATCCATCTTCCCGATGAGTTTCTTCGAGGCGCTGCCCAAACTCTACCGCAGCATGGAACGCGAGTTTCAGACGACCTATCCTGATGTGGACGTGCCCGACATCTTAAAAATCGGCGGCTGGATAGGCGGCGACCGCGACGGCAATCCGTTTGTCTCCGCCGAAACCCTGCGCTTCGCTTTCCGCCGCCATGCCGACGCAGTGTTCCGTTTTTACCGCGGCGAACTCGACAAACTCTACCGCGAGCTGCCGCTTTCCGTCCGCCGCGTCAAAGTCAACGACGATGTAATGGCGTTGTCCGACGAATCGCCCGACGAAGAAATCGCCCGCACCGAAGAGCCGTACCGCCGCGCCATCGCCTACATCATGGCGCGCGTGATGGGCAAAGCCCGCTCGCTCGGCTTGGGTATGGGCTGCAAATTCGGCTTCATGATGCCTTACGCCTCCGCGCAAGAGTTTTCAGACGACCTCCACAAGCTGCAACGCTCCCTGCGCGACAACGGCAGCGCGCTTTTGGGCGAAGGCAGGCTCGCCGACCTGATCCGTTCCGTGTCCGTGTTCGGCTTCCACATGATGCCGCTCGACTTGCGCCAACACGCGGAAAAACACGCCGATGTCGTTGCCGAACTCTTCAAACACGCCGGTTTGGAAGACTACGGCAGCCTTTCCGAAACGGAAAAACAGAAAGTCCTGCTGCGCGAGCTGAAACACCAGCGGCCGCTGTCCAGCCCGTTCATCACTTACAGCGAACACACCCGCCGCGAAATGGCGATTTTCAACGAAGCGCGCAACATCAAAGACGAATTCGGTGAAAACGCCGTTACCCAAAGCATCATCTCCAACTGCGAACAGCCCAGCGACCTGCTCGCCCTCGCGCTGCTGCTCAAAGAAAGTGGTCTGTTGACGGTTGAAAACGGCAAACCGCAAAGCCGCATCAACATCGTCCCCCTCTTCGAAACCATCGAAGCCCTCGAAAACGCCTGCCCCGTCATGGAAACCATGTTCAGCAACGAATGGTACCGCGCCCTGCTGCAAAGCCGCGACAACATTCAGGAAATCATGCTCGGCTATTCCGATTCAAACAAAGACGGCGGCTACGTGACCAGCTCTTGGTGCCTCTATCAGGCGGAATTGGGTTTAGTCGAACTCTTCAAAAAATACGATGTCCGTATGCGCCTCTTCCACGGCCGCGGCGGCAGCGTCGGCCGCGGCGGCGGCCCATCCTACCAAGCCATCCTCGCCCAACCGGCGGGCAGCGTGGCCGGACAAATCCGCATTACCGAGCAAGGCGAAGTCATTACCGCCAAATACGCCGACCCCGGCAATGCCGTGCGCAACCTCGAAACCCTCGTCGCCGCGACGCTCGAAGCCAGCCTGCTGCCCGATCAAAAAGACCCCGAACCCGCGCTCATGCAGGCATTGTCGGACGTATCGTTCAAATACTACCGCGAGCTGATTACCCACCCCGACTTCATCGACTATTTCCTGCAAACCAGCCCCATACAGGAAATCGCCACCCTCAACCTCGGCAGCCGCCCCGCCAGCCGCAAAACCTTGGCGCGGATTCAGGACTTGCGCGCGATACCGTGGGTGTTCTCATGGATGCAAAACCGCCTCATGCTGCCCGCGTGGTACGGCTTCGGCAGCGCGGTGGAAAGCCTGTGCGAAGGCAAACCCGAAACCCTCGCCGCCCTGCGGGAACACGCGCAGCACAACCCCTTCTTCCAAGCCATGCTCTCCAATATGGAACAAGTCATGGCGAAAACCGACATCACCCTCGCCGAAAACTACGCCGGCTTGAGCGAATCGCCCGAAAAAGCCGCCGTCATCTTCGGCATGATTAAGGAAGAATACCAACGCAGCCGCAAAGCCCTGCTTGACCTTTTGCAAACCGACGAACTCTTACGCGACAACCGCAGCCTCGCCCGTTCGCTCGCCCTGCGGATTCCGTACCTGAACGCGCTCAACGGCCTGCAAGTCGCCATGCTCAAACGCCTGCGCAAAGACCCGCACGACCCGCACACCCTCCTGATGGTGCACCTGACCATCAACGGCGTGGCACAAGGTTTGCGCAATACAGGTTAAGGCAGCACGAAAAAAGGTCGTCTGAAAACCGTTTCAGACGACCTTTAGACCAAGTGCAAACCGTAATGCGGGCTTTATCCGAGAAAACCCATACTGTTCTGCTGCATCACTGTATTTACCGGGGGTATGGCAGCCGCTTCGGCGTTGCGGATGAGCGCGGCACTACTCTATATCGCCGCACCATAACATTTCAGACGACCCCGGGGTCGTCTGAAACACAAAAACAGCTTACGTCAAGGGAGCCATCATTATGTCTGACATTGTCTTTATATTGTTATTCGGCAGGCTTCAACCCCACAGGGCACCCGACTCATCCGACACATCCGTCCCTTTTTGGCATTCGGCGGCAGGCTCGGCTTTAATTTATTTATGCATACGCATAGTGACAATCATCGTTCATGATTCGATTTCCAAAGCCATTGACAGCCTCCCCCTCATCCTGTTTCAAACCATCTGCATGTTCGGCTGCTTGCTTTTGTATTTCAAAATGTTGCGTACCACGACCAACCCGAAACGCCGCCGGTTTATCTATTGGGGACTGGGCATTCTTTCAGGTATAGCCTTAACCCTACTGACCGAAAAATTGTTTTATTGGGCAAACTTATTTATTATGCATTGACTGGAGGGACAACAGGCTGCCTCCCCTCTTTTTTCAGACGACCCCGAGGTCGTCTGAAAAACAAAAACATCTTACTCACAGGGAAATTATTTTATGATGTTACTCTTTGCATCCATCTTTTTTGACATTGCTTTGATATTGGCATTCGGCAGATTTCAAGCTGTGGGGACGCTGGATTTCCCCGACAGGCTCTATCCCATCTGGAAATGGGCGGTAGGCGCGGGCGTACTTTACACACTGAAACCTGCAATAATCGCCTACGCCTCTTATTCATCTGTCTCCCTCTTCGGCTGTTTACTGACTGCCGCCATCTCATCCGCCACGTTCGCACTCTATTTCAAACTGCTGCGTGCCACCACTGACAAATCTACGCAGCACCGATCTATTTACTGGGGTATCGGCATCGCTTCTGCATTTTTACTGTCTTTCGGTTTAGGCTATCTTGGCGCATTGATAAACCGCCTTCCGCAATAACCCTTTTCAGACGACCTTTTCCACACTTCCGCATACCATGCCGACCAAACCGCCCGCCTACCACATCACGCATAAAATCCGCCAAACCCGCCGTATTTCGCGTAAAAGCATTGCTTTTCTGTTCCTGCTGGCAGGTTCGGCACTGGTTGCGCTGACCGCCCTCCTGTTTGCCTGGATGGCGGATTTCGCGTTGGAAACGAATGCGGAGCTGGTGCAAAAATATCCTTGGTTTGCCTGGGTCGCCCTCCCCTTCGGGCTGCCGCTCATCGTCTGGATCACCCGCCGTTTCGCCCCCTACACCTCCGGCAGCGGCATCCCGCAAGTGCTCGCCAGCCTCGCCCTGCCCTACGGCGCCAACAAAACCCGCCTGATCCGCCTCCGCGAAACCCTCCTCAAAATCCCGCTGACCTTCCTCGCCATGTGCGCAGGCGCATCCGTCGGGCGTGAAGGGCCGTCCGTCCAAGTCGGCGCGGCAGTCATGAGCGCGTGGGGCGCATGGTGTAAAAAACACGGATTCGCCTTTCGCGGCATGCAGGAAAACGATCTTATCGCCGCAGGCGCGGCAGGCGGGCTGGCCGCCGCGTTCAACGCCCCGCTGGCAGGCGTGATTTTCGCCATCGAAGAACTCGGGCGCGAAGTCATGCTGCGTTGGGAGCGGCAAATCCTGCTCGGCGTCCTCGCCGCCGGTTTCATCCAAGTCGCCATCCAAGGCAACAATCCCTATTTTTCAGGCTTCAGCGGCGGCGCACTCGACAATATGCTCGGCTGGGTATTGGGCTGCGGACTCGCGTGCGGCATCGCCGGCGGACTGTTCGGGCGCACCCTGTATCTCGGTGCCACCGCCTTCGCCCCCGCCAAATGGCGCGAACACATCCGCCGTCATCCCCTGATTACCGCCGCCCTCATCGGCATCCTGCTCGCCGCCATCGGCACGCTTTACCAAGGCAAAACCTACGGCACAGGCTACCACGAAGCCGCCCAAGCCCTGCGCAGCATCCACGAAGCCCCCGCCGGACTCGCCGCCGCCAAATGGTTCTCCACCGTCCTGACCTACTGGACAGGCACGCCCGGCGGCATCTTCACCCCCTCCCTCACCATAGGCGCAGTCTTGGGCGAACACATCGCCATCCTCACCGGACTCGCCCAAGGCACCCACGTCCTCGTCCTCATCTGCATGGCAGCCTTCCTCGCCGGTGCCACCCAATCGCCGCTCACCTCCGCCGTCGTCGTGATGGAAATGACCGGCGGACAAAACCTCCTCTTCTGGCTGCTCATCGCCTGCATCTTCGCCTCACAAGTCTCCCGCCAATTCTCCCCCCGCCCCTTCTACCATGCCGCAGGCACACGCTTCAAACGTCAGGTGGAACAAAGCGGACAGAAGTGAAGCCTGATATTGCTGATGCGGGAAGGTGTAGGAAAGGTCGTCTGAAACTAGAAATCAAGGTTTCAGACGACCTTTTGTGTTTGAACTTTCTATCGGTTTTGACTGGTACGGTATCCGTAGCGTGGGTTCTACCCACGAAAATAATTGACGGACAGGTCACCTGAAATCTTGAGTGGTTCGCGGGCGAAGCCCACGCTACAAAGTTTGTTGGCAACACAAGTGCCGTAGCGTGGACTCTGTCCACGAAAATGATTGACGCAAAAAGGTCGTCTGAAAACCCGATGTAGGTTTCAGACGACCTTTTATGTTTGGACTGCGTATCGATTTTCGCTGGTGCGGGATATCCGTAGCGTGGGTTCTACCCACGAAGATAATAAACGGACAGGTCACCTGAAATCTTGAGTGGTTCGCGGGCAAAGCCCACGCTACAAAGTTTGTTGACAACACAAGTGCCGTAGCGTGGACTCTGTCCACGAAAATGATTGAAAACAAAAGTCATCTGAAAACCCGAACATCAAGGTTTCAGACGACCTTCTTAAGGTATAGGGATTCACTTATCCCAGTCATCAGACCAAGAAAAAACCCTCGGTAGAACCGAGGGTTTGAAAATTTGGTTGCGGGAGCAGGATTCGAACCTACGACCTTCGGGTTATGAGCCCGACGAGCTACCATGCTGCTCCATCCCGCGTCAGAAAGTAGAACTATACAGACACTTGGAAACGCTGTCAAGCTATTTGTCGCCCAATTTGAGCAATTCATTAACCATTCAAATTCAAAACGGTAAAATCAATTCCAACAACCTTATGATTTCAAATAGTTTAAACCAAAATTCTACTCATCAGCGTTAATCAAAACCCCATCGTAAACCGTCCAATCTTAAAAAGCCTTTAAACATGGTTGCAACCGTTTTTTGTCTTTTCAATGCTGATACGAAACTTATCTCATAATACCTAACGGATTGTAAAACACACTGAAATAGAGATCTTCAAAGATATCCTGATCGTTTGAGTTTTGCTGATACTGCCCAAGCCCTATTAAGCCGACAGCCCATATCAGACAAACCATGATTGCCAACCTGACAATCAAGCGCTGTTTGTGCGGCATAAGGCTACACAGCCAATCTGCACATAAAAGCATACCTGACATCACCCAAACCACATATCCCCAACCAAATACACCGGGTAACACAAATATCGACCCCGGTATCATCAAGATTAACATTAAACAGGGGAACAAATATAAGGTTTCTTTATCATCCTTCAATCTGATATATAAAACAAAAAAAATCACATTGGCAAATGTAGGCCAGCTCGCCGGATACCAAAAAACAGTCAAACCTGTCATCCAAATTACCAAACCTATCGCTCCGCCTACAGCGGGCAAACACAAGGATAAAATGAACAGTATGATCGCCACCCTTCTTAAAGATTTTCTCAAACCTAGGTCATAATCGAGTGGCAATAGATTATCCGGCATATTATTTCCTTACACGATAAACGGCAGCCAATCAAAGGTCGTCTGAAACCTTGTTTTAGAGTTTCAGATGACCTTTTTACCTTTGCTTCAATCAAATGTTTTTATTTCTTTGCCCGAAAGCACAGCAGATGCTGCGTGGTGGCAAGCCATGCGCCGAAAAAGAGTTTAAACCAAAAACCGACTAATCAGCGTTATTCAGAACTCCATCGTAAACCGTTCAATCTCAAAAAGCCTTCAAACATGGTTGCAACCGTTTTTTGTCTTTTCACTGTTGATACGAAACTTATCTCATCACACCTAACGGATTGTAAAACACACTGAAATAGAGATCTTCAAAGATATCCTGATCGTTTGAGTTTTGCTGATACTGCCCAAGCCCTATTAAGCCGACAGCCCATATCAGACAAACCATGATTGCCAACCTGACAATCAAGCGCTGTTTGTGCGGCATAAGGCTACACAGCCAATCTGCACATAGAAGCATACCCGACATCACCCAAACCACATATCCCCAACCAAATACACCAGATAACCCAAATATCGACCCCGGTATCATCAGGGTTAACATTAAACAGGGTAACAAAGGCAAGATCTCTTTCTCATCATTCAATCTGATATATAAAACAATAAAAATTACATTGGCAAATGTAGGCCAACCCAACGGAAGCCACAAGAAAAATAAGCCTGTCGACCAAATTAGCAAACCCATAGCTCCATTCACGGCAGGCAAGCACAAGGATAAGATGAACAGTATCTGCGCCATCCTTCTCAATAATTTGCTCAAACTTAGGTCATAGTCGAGTGGTAGTAGATTTCCCTGCATATTATTTCCTTATACGATAAATGGCACTAATCAAAGGTCGTCTGAAACCTTGTTTTAGAGTTTCAGACGACCTTTTTGCCTTTGCTTCAATCAAATGATTTTATTTCTTTGCCCTAAAGCCCAGCAGATGCTGCGTGGTGGCAAGCCATGCGCCGAAGACGCCTAAGGCGATGACGAAGCCGAACACCAGCGAAACTTCGCTGAAATGGAAGAAACGCCAGCCGATATTAAGCCCGTAGGGTTTGAAGATGGCATCAACCAACGGGCGCACGGCGGAGAGCAGCCAGCCGCACAGTCCCAAGCTGACGGCGGCGGAGAAGATACTCTGCCACATGGCTTGATAGAGGAAGGGGCGGCGGATGAACGATGCGGGCGCGCCGAGCAGCTTGGTGATTTCGATTTCTTCTTTGCGGCTGAGGATTTGCAAACGGATGGTGTTGTGCGCGACAAGGACGAACGCCATGCCCAGCGTCAGTGAAAGAAACCATAAAATTTTGCGGATGAACTCGTTGATTTGATACAGCGTTTGCACCCATTCGGTGTCCATAGTGGCGGATTCGACCATGGGCAATTTGACCATATCCTGATAAATCGCCTGCATTTGTGCGGGCGGCGTAGCGGGATCGGGCGTTACGATAAAGGCGTCGGGCAAGGGGTTGCCGTCGAGCATGGAAACGAGGTTTTGATCGAGGTTGGATTGCAGCTCTTCCAAGCCTTCTTGCTTGCTGATGAAACGGACTTTGTTGAGGCGGGCATCGCGTTCCAACAGGTTGCGGACGGTATCACTATCGGCTTTGGACGCATCGGTTTCCATATAGAGGGTGATTTGCGGCGACTCGTTGAGCTTGCCTAAAACGCTTTGCCCGCTTTGAATGCCCAAATACATGAAAAGCGGCAGAGTCATGGCGACGGCGAGCATCAGGAGGGTGAGCAGCGTGCCGACGGGCTGGCGCAGGAGCTGTTTGAGCGCAGTACGCGCGGATTCGACGTGCAGCGAGACGTAGTGGATGATGCTCATGCGAGTCGTCCTTTCGAGAGGCGCAGGATGCGGTGGCCGTAGTCTGCCATGAGGGTTTCGTCATGGGCGGCGACGATGACGGTGGTTCCTGCTTCGTGGAAGGTTTTGAACAATTCCATGATGTCGAGCGCGTAGGCGCGGTCGAGGTTGGCGGAGGGTTCGTCGGCAATCAGGAGGCTGGGTTGGTGGACGACGGCGCGGGCGATACACAAGCGTTGCTGTTCTCCGCCTGAGAGGGTTACGGGATCGTCCAATTCGCGGCCTTTCAAGCCGACTTTTTCAATGGCGATGCGGGCGCGTTCTTCAGCTTTACGCGGCTGATAGCCGATAATCCGTAGCGGCAGGATGACGTTTTGCAGGACGTTGCGGTCATAGAGGATTTTGTGGTCTTGGAACACGATGCCGATATGTTGGCGCATGAAGCCGATTTGGTTGTCGCTCAATTCGCCCAAGTCTTGGTTGTTGAACCACACTTTGCCTTTGCTGGGTTTGGTAATACCGGAAATCAGCTTGAGGATGGTGGACTTGCCGGAGCCGGAATGGCCGGCGATAAATATCATTTCGCCTTTTTTGATTTGGAAGCTGACGTTTTTCAGGGCTTCAAAACCGCCGGGATAGGTTTTGGAAACTTGTTCGAAACGGATCATAAGGTATTCCTGGAAAGGGGTCAGAACAAACTTATCCACAGTTAATCCACAAAAGGATGCACTATCGGAGATAGGTCGTCTGAAAAATAGGATATGTGCCGAATTATAAAGATTTCGGCGTTTTTTTGATAGTTTGCTCAGATATGGACGGCGGTAGGCAAAGCGTCGGACTGACGGCTTTACAACACAATATTACAGGCGTGATTGTCGCCACCATTTCATAGTGAATTAACTTTAAACCAGTACGGTGTTGCCTCGCCTTAGCTCAAAGAGAACGATTCTCTAAGGTGCTGAAGCACCAAGTGAATCGGTTCCGTACTATCTGTACTATCTGCGGCTTCGTCGCCTTGTCCTGATTTAAATTTAATCCACTATATTCAACCGTATTTATCCACAAATCTCCTAAAACAGGGAGGTCGCCTGAAATTTTTCAGACGACCTCTGAGCATAATAATCATCAAAAACCGCGTATCCGACCGAAGCGCAGATACGCGGTTTGAGATTTGAAGCACATATTCGGGTCTTGCCTCCTAAACGTGCAGACAATACAAAGTGCAAGCTTAATTGATGTCCAAACGTTCCATACGGTAGCGCATGGAGCGGAAGCTGATGCCCAAAAGCTTGGCTGCCTGAGTGCGGTTGTAACGGGTTTGCTGCAACGCCTGTTCGATAATGCCGCGCTCGATTTGGTCAAGATAATCTTGAATCTGCATGGTGCGCGGGTCAAACGGCGGAAGCTGCTGGTGATCCAAAGTTTCGCCTTTTCGTGTTTCGGAATCGGCGATGTCGTCAAGACTGAGGTTTGGATGGTCGTTTTTGGGCGTCGTCGTGTTTTGGATTTGCAAATCATCCAGCTGGATAACTTGCCCGACAGTCAGGGCGACGGCGCGTTCGAGGATGTTTTCGAGTTCGCGGAAGTTACCGGGATAGCTGTAATGCAGCAGGGCTTCTTGTGCTTTGGGACTGAGTTTGTAGGTTTGCGTACCGTGGCGGTGTTTATAGAGCAGGTACAGAATCAGCGCGCCCAAGTCTTCGCGCATTTCGCGCAGGGGCGGCATATGCAGGGTAACGACGTTGAGGCGGTAATATAAGTCTTGACGGAATGCGCCGCTGTCAACAAGGGCTTCGAGGTTTTTGTGGGTAGCGCAGATGATGCGGACATCGACGAAAGTTTCGCGGGCATCACCGATGCGGCGCACGGCTTTTTCTTGGATGGCGCGCAGGAGTTTGACCTGCATGGCAAGCGGCAAGTCGGCAACTTCGTCGAGGAACAGCGTGCCGCCGTCGGCGTGCTGGAAGAAGCCGAGACGGTCTTGATCGGCGCCGGTAAAACTGCCTTTTTTGTAGCCGAAGAATTCGCTTTCCATCAGGTTTTCAGGAATCGCGCCGCAGTTGACGGCGATAAAGGGCTTGTCAGCGCGATCGGACAATTCGTGGATGGTACGCGCAGCCTGTTCTTTACCGGTACCCGATTCGCCGGAAATATAAACGGGCACGCCGCTGCGGGCAAGGCGGCGGATCAGGTGGCGGACTTCGACCATTTGGGGCGAACTGCCGAGCAGTCGCGGCATATCTTCTTCGCCGCCCAATTCTGGCACATCTTCGTTCGCACGCATGGCGATTTCGCCGGTGGCAAAGCGTTCTTTCATGGAACGCAGGCTTTCGGGTACGGAGACAGAACCGCTCAAGTCGCGTTTGGGCGGCTTGGGTGGGGTTTTGGGCTTGTTGAATGCGGCAGCGACGGGCGCGGACGGTTTTTCGGTTGGCGGCTGGGCAATTTCGTCGGTGCTGTTGGAAACAGAGACGGCGGATTTAACCAGCGAGCGAAGTTGGGAAAGGGTAATCGGCTTTTGCAGGTAGTCGAACGCACCCGCATTAAGGGCTTCGACCGCCTGGTCGGCATTACCGAAAGCGGTAATGACGGCGACAGGGGTGTCGAGCATGAGTTCGTCTATGTATTGGACGACTTCGAGGCCGGAGCCGTCGGGCATCCGCATATCGGTCAAGACGAGGGAATAGTCGTTATTGTCGAGCTTGTCTTTGGCATCTTCTACGCCGACGGCGGTCTGCACGCGCAGCCCCATCTTCATCAGCGTCATTTCCATCAAGTCACGGATGTCGGCCTCGTCGTCGACGACCAATACTGGGTCTTGCAGCTTACTCATTGTGTTCTCTCGGTAAAATCAGTTCGAATCCGTTCATTTCGGGGTGGTAATGGAGTTGGCCCATATTGGCGTGTGCCAGTTCGCGGGCAACGTACAATCCCAATCCCGTACCTTGTTTTTCGGTCGTGTAAAACGGCTCAAAGAGATGGTTGCGGACTTCGGGCGAAATGCCTTTGCCGTTATCGGCAACGACGATGGAAATGTGCATCCTGCCGCTGGGGCGGATCAGGACGGTAATCGCATTCTCGTCCTGACGGCTGTGCCGCCACGCGTTATTGCAGAGGTTCCACATGATTTGCTGGATGTGCATCACATCCGCGAGGACGGTAAGGTTGTTGCCGTCCATGTTCATGCGCAGGCAGCCGATGGCTTCGGAATTGTTGAGCGTGAACTCTTGTTTGAAGTCGAGCCAGAATTTCATCAGGTTGATCGGCTCGCGGCTGATGTTGTCGCGCTTGTTGAGCAGGGAGATGTCTTCCAACATTTTGTCGATGCGCTGGATGTTGCTGTCGATGATGCCGCAAAGCTTGGCTTTAACGGGATCGGGTTCGGCATCGTCATCACTTTCTTGCAGCAAATCACTGGCATGACGGATGGCGGACATCGGATTGCGGATTTCGTGGGCGAGGTTCGCGGTAAGCTGTCCGAGCGAGGTGAGCTTGGTGGACATGGCTTCCGCTGCGACTTCGCGCAGCGAACGGACATACAGCATGAGCAGTTCCGTCTGTTCCTGAATCAGCGGGACGGCGCGGACGTGCATGGCGTGTTGGAAGATGTGGATATCAGTTTCAAACGGTTTGTCGGGATGATATTGCCAGCGTGTAACCAATTCGCCGAACACTACTTCCTGCTGGTCAACCACCAAACCGGGGAAATAGGTTTTTGCCTGTTTGTTGAAAAGCCAGACGCGCTGGGTGCTGTCAATGACGATAACGGCTTCCTGCACGCGGTTGAGGACGAGGCGGTTCAACCCGCTGATGCGGCGGTAGGCAAGCTGATGGCGGCTGGCAGATTCGGTCGCCTGCTCCAGATAGCGGGCGGCGAACGAAGTCAGCATGGCAACGAGGTAACACGCGCCACTGAGCAGGACCGTAGTAATCAGGGGCTGCGTATCCCAATCAAACGGATGCAGGCGGATGCTGCCGTCGAGCAGCAGATTGAAGAAGAACAGCATGGACGCGTAGCCCGCGTACAGCATGGGGTAATGCCCGTAGCTGAGGAGGCAGGACGTCGCGACGAAAGGAAGGACAAGGATGCCGAAGCCCGAATCGACTCCGCCGGCGATATACACCAGTATCATCATCATCGAAATATCGACGACTGCGCTGGCATTGGGCAAATCCAAAGTCTGCCATTGCCAGTCCGGACGGGCGACGGATAACAAGATGAGGAAAGAATACAGCGCTGCCCAGCTGTAAAATTCGACGGGAGGGAATGACATGCCAATATGGGTGCCATTACTGTAAACGCCGAAAGCATGCATAACCAACAGCGGCAGCACGATGGCAATGCGGGCAATATTGATTAAACCGGGTATCCGCTCGCTCAGGTTTCCCAGTTCCTGAAAGCCGGACTTACTCATATCCGCAACCCTTTTCGTTTATTTTTATCATTATTAGTACCTGTTTTTGAAATCGTTCTGCAATATTTCCGCAGACGGTCGTAAATATTTTTTTAATTTTGTCAGCATAACATAAAACGACCGTGTTTTCTAGGTTTTCAATGTGTTATCGTTTCCTCTGTTGCTTATTCAGAAGCTGCGGACAAGGTTTTCAGACGACCTGAGATGTCCAAAACCTTCCCTTTTTTGCCGCGTTTGCCCTCGATGTCGCAAATGCGCAATTTTTCCTGATGCGCCGCACCGCGCTTGCCGACGGTTTCGACGATGAATTCCGCAGCCGTGGTCACGAGGACGTGTTCCAGCGATGCGCCGTCAGTCAGCGACATCAATTGCAAACCGCGCCCTTTGGGCATGACTTTGAGTTCGCCGATGGAAAACGCCAAGAGGCGGTGGTCGCTGCTGGCCAGTACAATTTTGCAGTCGGGATTGATGAGCGAGGAGGCATAAACCGCAATCGGCGGCAGGACGGTTTCGCCGCTATCCACGGTCATTACCACTTTGCCCGCTTTCACGCGTCCGACCATGTCGCCCAGCTTGGCGATGAAGCCGTAACCGCCGCTGCCTGAGAGCAGGTAGTGCTGTTCGGGCTGGCCGGTGAGCATGGCGACGGGTTTCGCTCCGTTTTGCAGCTCGATTAACGATGAAACCGGCACGCCGTCGCCGCGTCCGCCGGGGATTTCGGCGGCATCGAGCGTGTAGGTTCTACCCAATGAATCGAGAATGACGACGGGCAAAACGGTACGGCCTTCGAGGGTTTGCTTGAGGCGGTCGCCTTCTTTGAACGCGGTCTGACTCAAATCAAGGTTGTGTCCGGCCCGGCTGCGTATCCAGCCTTTTTCCGACAGAATCAGCGTAATGGGTTCGTCGGCGGTGGTTTGCGTCAGCACGGCGCGTCCAGCTTCTTCCACCAGCGTGCGGCGCGCGTCGCCGAACTGTTTCATGTCCGCTTGCATCTCTTTGATAATCAGCTTGCGTTTTTCGTTTTCGTCACCCAAAAGGATATTCAGACGGCCTTGTTCTTCGCGCAAT
>CAKARM010000014.1:0-14887 GCA_916720585.1 uncultured Neisseria sp. | reverse complement strand
CTAATTGCTTATTTCCTAGGCTATCTTCTTCCCATTCTAAGCAATTAACAGATAAAGACATCAACTCAGAACAACGAGATGGAGCAACCATAAGTAGAGCCATAACTGCTGTATAATACTCAGTTTCCTTATCTAAATTTGGTGCATCATGAAAGAGTTTAGCTACCAACATCATTTCTTCATCTGTTGGCATTTTACTTGAACGGTATTCTTTTCCTCTTTCATCAAGCAATATCGTTAAATCTCTAGGGCGTTTATATGGGTTATTCCATAAAGACAAATTTGGAGTAATACCATTTTCACGACAAAAATCAAATAACTTCTCAAGTTGATATCCTAATTTATTGACTGATTCAGTATCTTTTTTATATTTTTTCAATACAAGAGTTTCAACTTCATTAATGACTAAATTATCTAGTTGTAATATATCGCAATTGTCTTTTACATTGTATAAAGCCATTTCAACCATACGTAATGATTCAAGATGCCGTGATAATTGACGAACTGGTTGCTGAGAATAAACATAACGAATGTATGCTTTAGCAAAATCAATAAATGGTTCAGATAACGGCTCATATTGATAGGATGTAGATTTAACCCTATCTGTAGAAAAACGAACTTGAATGTTGTGAAGATTAAAGGTATCTCTCCATTGATTATTGTCCCAACAATCACTTCCGAAAGCTGTAAGTTTGTTTCTACAGAAAGTGATAAAATTTTCTAAACTGGATTTTGGATTCTCATGTACTTGGAAAAAAATTGTATTATTCATAATTAATGAGCCCCCATATTTTTTTTCATTTCATTACACGCTTGAACAACATATTCAACAGCCAATATAATACGATCCTTAGAAGATGCATAATCTATACTCTTAGTTCTTCTTAAACGTTCTTCTTTCTCTTTATAAAGTTTATTTAATATTTGTTGATGTGGACCATCAACCAAAGGTCTAAATTTAGGACATAAATAACAAGTCTCATAACCAGTTATACAAAAATCATTCGTCCCACATGCGCCTATAGTATCTACTCCGTTATTAGTTATTAAAGATGTTGGATCAAATCCTCTCTCACTTTCATTCAAATTAGAAATAATTCTGCCAACGAATGCTTGGGCTAGTTTTCCCATTTCAGCACCCATAACGCGATCAATATATTGCACTGTATCCGCTGTATTTTCAGTATAGACTTTCACATTTTGTGTATCTGAGTGATCTAGTAGTTCTGCTATAATCGCTGCACCAACTCCTTTTCTCCCTAGGTTAGTCCCCCTTGTATGACGAAAACGTCTTGCATTAACATGAATAATTTCACCTGTTCGCTCTGAAACAGCTTTTTGATGTATACAGAATTTTCGTAATACATTTAGTTCTAATGAAGAGGTCGAGTAATGAAAAATATCTAATTCTAATAATGAAAGATCAAAATTCCTATTTTTTATATTATTCTTCAGAAAACGCCAATCGATAAACATTGGTAATTTCATTTTATAATCTGATATAAATGCTTCATCAACCAGGTTAAGCAATTTTTTATACTGATATTCTAAAAAGTTTAAGAGAACTAAATACAAATCCTCTGTAATAGCAATCTTTTTAAATGTTTTTCTAAATAACCCACCTCTCTTTTTAGCACTAGGTATATTTAGGAAATAATTCCATGTTCCTTGAGAAGCTTCTTTTTTCAAGTCTTCAAATTTTAAATGTCGTATTTGAATAGGTCTTCTTGCAGTAGCTTGAAGTAAGTGGATATATGTATATGTTTCAAATGAAATAAGATCTTCTTTCCAAAGTCTAGCCAGCTCTGTCATTAAAGCTAAAATTTCATTTTCAGTAAATGCTCCCGTATAAGGGCATCTCATTATTACCGATTTACCTTTATCATTTCCACTCAAAGTAAAGCTTTCTAGTAGAGATGCAACAGCTTTATCAACTCCATAATAACCATACTCGTACCACGAGAGCAAAAAACCTTTTAATGAACCTAAATGCCATTCACGTTCTTTTCCTAAGTTGGTTTTCCAGTTTAATAGCGTATAAGTATCAATGGTTTTTAGTTGCGTATTAACTACTAATTCATGAAATCTATTGTACATATTAATAGTATGGTAGCTAGAGTATTTTTCAGCATAGATAGCTAATGTTTTTCTAAAGCTATTTAATGTTTTTTTATCTATATTCAATACAGCTTGGGAGAAATTTAGTTTAATATCTTTACTTATACGCCAAGAGTTTTCATTTTCATAAAACGCATATCCATCTCTTGATTGTCTAAGAATTTTTTTCTGGTTCATAATTGTCAACTTTTTTTTGAAACTCAGTTTGAAGTTCTAATAGTATTTTATTAGCCTTTTCTCGAATATAACGTTGATTATAAACATCTCCAGATTTTTCTGATACATGTCCCATAAGGTGTTGCCTCATTTTTGCTTCTTTTTCTGGTGAAATAAAATCTTTATGGTAAAAATCATTACTTACACTCTGATTGTTTTTATCTATTTTCTTTGAAAAATCTAAGTTCCACTCATGACGAAAAATGTGTGGATGAATAACAGAAAATTTTGGATCAACTTTTTTCATTGTTGGCACAATAACATTATCAAATGAACTTGTACTAATAGGACTCCCTTGGGTTTTCCCTTTCCGATGAGTTACGAACAAATATGGATGTTTATTTGCATTTGGAATTTTAGAACGGTAATTCATAATGTAATCATCAATGAGTTGAGCTATTTTTTGTGAAATAGGAAGACGTCTCTCTTTAGTTTTACTTACAGCCTGTGTTTTTCTTGAATCAAATTTATCGTCATGAGTTCGTCTTATTAAAATAGATGGTTTAGTTGTTCCTATCTCGATAAATGGAATCTGGATTGATAAAAGCTCCCCACGTCTTATCCCTAGTTCTTTTAATAATATAAACATCAGGTAATTTCTTTTTTTGATACCTATATTTTGAAATGGATTATTAGGGTTAGAATAATTAGCAATAGACATAAATTCATCTAACAATCCATTAGATAAATCTTCATTTGCTTTTACAGTAAAATTTTTATGATTTTTAGGTTTTGAAGCTTTAATTAATAAAAGCAAATTAGCTAACTTTTCTTGGTATTCACTAGAAACTCTAATTACTTTAGATAAGAATAAAATATATTCTGAAAGCACTGTTAGCCTATTGTACTGATGATTTAAAGAAACAGATGGAAAAATTTTAATAAATTGAGCTTGTACTTTTTTTATAATTTTTCTTTTCGTACAATTAGTTTTTTTTTGTTTTACTGCATTCAGCTTCATATGCCTGATAAGAGTCTCTAATTCACTTTCAGCAGGAACTATTTCTTTTTGAAGCATTTCGCTAATGATTAATTTATTATTCTGTTCCCAATCCATTAGCCACTGTATAACCCCTAATTTATTCCTAATCGTATTTACAGCACAGTGATACCGCAGTTCTACTGTAACCCATAACGTCGAATAGAAATCAGGTATCCCTGTTTCTTTGTTAACCAAAAGGGGAAAACGTTCTCCATTTTGGAAAAGGATCGTCTCCAATTTATACATGATGCTTAAATTTACAAAATTAATATATATAAATACTAACTAATTCAATGCAATCTGTAAAGATTAATGTAAAAAAATAGAAGCCCTGTTTTAAAGGGCTTCTATTGGTGCTTTTGAATTATATTTTACATATTTTTCTTATATGTAACTCAAAAAGGAATATCGTCGTCGATGTCTTCGACAGGGGCTGCCGGTGCGGCGGGGGCTTGGCGGCGGGGGGCGGCAGGGGGTTCTTGGTTTTGCGGGGCGGCTTGGTATTGTTGTTGCGGTGCTTGTTGTTGGTAGCCGCCTTGGTTGTAACCGCCATCGTCGTAAGGTGCGCCGCCGCTGTTGTCGTTGCGGCCGCCGAGCATCTTCATTTCGTTGGCGATAATGTCGTATGCGGTGCGTTCGATGCCGTCTTTGCCTTGGTATTTACGGCTTTGGATGCGGCCTTCCAGATATACTTGGCTGCCTTTTTTCAGGTACTGTCCGGCGATTTCGGCGAGGCGGCGGTACATGGTGATGTTGTGCCACTCGGTGCGTTCTACGCGCTGGCCGTTGCGGTCGTTCCATGTTTCGCTGGTGGCGACGCTGAAATTGCAGACGGCTTCGCCGTTGGGCATATAGCGGACTTCGGGGTCGCGACCGAGACGGCCGATAAGGATGACTTTGTTCAATGACATTTTTTAAACTCCTGTGATGATGTTTTCGGCGGCCTCTTGGTCAAATCCTTTTTGCAACGCCTTGATGTAAATAGTTTGTTTGTCTGCACTGAAGGTAATGCTTTCGACGCCTTCGACTTGGGACAATGCTTGGTAGAGCGAATCGTATTTTTCCTGCCATGCACGGCTGACGGGATAGCTGAGGTTTCTGACGGGTTTGGGCGCAGGCGCGAGTACGGCGATGACCAGCCACAACAGCATCAATACGCTGCAAAAGGTGAAAACGCCTGCAAAGCCGTATTGTTGAAACAGCCATCCGCCGCTTGCGCCGCCTACAAACAGTCCGACGGACTGCATGGTATTGTAAACGCCCATCGCCGTGCCTTTCAAATCGGCCGGTGCAATCTTAGACACCATGGACGGCAGGCTGGCTTCCAATACGTTGAAGCCGATAAAGTAAACAACCAGATAGGCGGTAATCAGCCAAATCGAGTGCATGCCGAACAATAAGCCGATTTGCGCCGCTGCGATGCAGGCGATGCCGAGGATGAAGACTTGTTTGAGCTTGTTGCGGGTTTCGCCGATGATGATGAGGGGGATCATAATCACCAGCCCTGCAATAGTCGAGGGCAGATAGACTTTCCAATGCTGGATTTTTTCCAAACCGAGCTGCGTCATGGCAAAAGGCAGGGCAGTGAACAACGCCATTTGTGCGGCGTGTAGCGCGAAAATGCCGAAATCCAGGTTAAGAAGCTGGCGGTCACGGAGGACTTCGCCCATGCGCGAGGGCTGCGCCTGTGTGTCTTCGTGCAGCTTGGACACTTCGGGATCAGGAGTCATCCAAGCGACAACGCCTATGCTGATGACGGTCAGGATGCCGGTCAGCATAAACAATCCGGGAACGCCGATAATATCGGCAATCATCGGGGCGACCACAAGGCTGACGGAAAAGGTCAAACCTATGCTCAAACCTATCATCGCCATTGCGCGGGTACGCACGCCGTCCCGGGTCAAGTCGGCAAGCAGCGCGGTCACTGCGGCGCTGACTGCGCCCGCCCCTTGGATGGCGCGCGCGGCAACCAGCATGGGCAATGAGTTGGCGGCAGCGGCGAGAAAACTACCGGCGGCAAAGACAATCAGTCCGACATAAATGGTTTTTTTGCGTCCGAATTTATCGGAGGCGATGCCCAAAGGCAGTTGCAGCAAAGCCTGCGTCAGTCCGTAGATACCCATTGCTAGACCGACCAAGGTTTTGTTGTTTTCCGCGCCGGGCAATGAGGCGGCATATAAGGACAAAACGGGGAGAACCAAGAACATCCCCAACATACGCAGAGCGTAAACGCCGGAGAGGGTGGTGCTGGCACGCCATTCGTGCGGGAACATTTGGATGCGGGTGTCTTTTGCCATAAACGGTTTTTCAGACGACCTGGTAGGATTTTAAGGTCGTCTGAAATTTTAAAATTATCAGATGTGCGGATTATACAGGATTCAAAAGGGTTTGCATTTGCACGGGCGCAGCCGTTTATACCCCGCGGTCAGCCCCATTGCCAGCGGTTGCGCCATGCGCCTAAGACGGCGTTGGGGTATTTGTTGCTGCCCAGGCTGCCGTTGAAGCGCGCCAAAGCGCGGACGATGTTGCCTTTTTCGATATTGTTGTAGTGGCGCAGGATGGTGCAGCCGTAGCGCAGGTTGGTGCGGATGTCGAACAGGTTGTGCGAAGGTTTGCCGATATAGTTTTTCCAAAACGGCATGACCTGCATCAGCCCGCGCGCGCCGACGCCGCTGATGGCGTATTGGCGGAACGCGCTTTCGACTTCGATCAACCCTAAAATCACTTGGGTATTCAGCCCCGCGCGGCTGCTTTCGTATTGGATGTTGACCAGCAGGCGGCGGCGTTCGGCGGCATCGGGAACGTAGCGGGCAAGGCGGGAGGACATCGCCGCCAGCCAGCGTTCGCCTTCGTTTGGATCGGCGAACACGAGGCGCGGCGGATTGACATTGTTGATGGAGCTGCGCATCACTGAAGCGACATCGTCGGCAAGCGTTTCTTCGCGTTGCGCGCCGGCGAGTGCGGCTGCAGGACTGAGCAGCAATGCGCCGCCAGCCAGTAAAAAGCGGCGGCGGGACGGGGATTCGGGCGTGAGGATCAGGTTTTCCGTTTTCATGTGTACTGTCATTCGTTTTAGTCGGTTTAAAGGTCGTCTGAAAACCCTATTTTTTGTTTTCAGACGACCTTTTGACGTTTGCAAAACGGGTATTATAAGAATATCTCCGTGCAGAATCAAAGGTGGCGTACATCATTGATGAGCAGATTGACTTGAAACAGACAATGCGTGATACATCAATACGGTGCAATATTGCGGTGGTTTAAAGTTGATCTGCGATATTGTCAATCAACGGCGGGACAGAGTAACATTAGAGCTTCGTTTATCCACCGGTATCCCTTCATGACCACTACGCCCACCAACGTCCTGGCATCCGTCGATTTAGGTTCTAACAGCTTCCGCCTCCAAGTTTGCGAAAACAACAACGGACAACTGAAAGTCATCGATTCCTTCAAACAAATGGTGCGTTTTGCCGCCGGTTTGGACGAACATAAAAACCTCGACGAAGCATCCCAAGAGCGCGCCTTGGACTGTTTGGCAAAATTCGGCGAACGGCTGCGCGGGTTCAAACCCGAACAAGTGCGCGTCGTGGCGACCAATACCTTCCGCGTAGCAAAAAATATCGCTCAATTCCTACCCAAAGCCGAAGCCGCACTGGGCTTCCCCATCGAAATCATCGCAGGCCGTGAAGAAGCCCGCCTCATTTACACCGGCGTCGTCCACACCCTGCCGCCCAACGGCGACAAAATGCTCGTCATCGACATCGGCGGCGGCTCGACCGAATTCGTCATCGGCTCCGACCTCCAGCCGCTCGCTACCGAAAGCCTGCCCTTAGGCTGCGTCACTTACAGCCTGCGTTTTTTCCAAAACAAAATCACCGCCAAAGACTTCCAAGCCGCTATCTCCGCCGCACGCAACGAAATCCAGCGCATCAGCAAACTCATGAAGCGTACAGGTTGGGATTTCGCCATCGGCACCTCCGGCTCCGCCAAATCCATCCGCGACCTCATCGCCGCCGAGCTGCCCCAAGAAGCCGACATCACCTACAAAGGCATGCGCTACCTCGCCGACCGTATTATTGAAGCCGGTTCCGTCAAAAAAGCCAAATTCGAAAGCCTCAAGCCCGAGCGCGTGGAAGTGTTCGCCGGCGGACTGGCCGTCATGATGGCAGCGTTTGAAGAACTCGAACTCACCAAAATGACCGTTACCGAAGCCGCCCTGCGCGACGGCGTGTTCTACGACCTGATTGGACGCGGTTTGAACGAAGACATGCGCGATCAGACGACCGCCGAGTTCCAAAACCGCTACCACGTCAGCCTCAACCAAGCCAAACGCGTCGCCG
The DNA here is from genome assembly GCA_916720585.1 of uncultured Neisseria sp. Lineage (GTDB taxonomy): Bacteria > Pseudomonadota > Gammaproteobacteria > Burkholderiales > Neisseriaceae > Neisseria. The sequence goes on along the minus strand of CAKARM010000014.1, from coordinate 7,234 downwards.
AAACCGCGCAAGCCTTTATGGACAGCCTGTGCCACGCCAAAAACGTAACCGTCCAAGACCTTGCCCAATGGAAACAATACCTCGGCTGGGCAGGCAGGCTGCACGAAATCGGACTCGACATCGCCCACACCGGCTACCACAAACACTCCGCCTACATTCTCGAAAACGCCGATATGCCCGGTTTCTCCCGCAAAGAGCAAACCATACTCGCGCAACTGGTCATTGGACATCGCGGCGACATGAAAAAAATGGCGGACATCGTCGGTAGCAGCGAAATGCTTTGGTACGCCGTCCTCTCCCTGCGCCTCGCCGCACTTTTCTGCCGCGCCCGCCTGCCTTTGGATCTGCCGCCGCAAACCCAACTGCGCGCCGACGAAACCGGCAAAGGCTTCATCCTGCGCATCAGCCAAAACTGGCTCGAACAACACCCCCTAATCGCCGCCGCGCTCGACTACGAAAGCGCGCAATGGCAAAAGATCGATATGCCTTTCAACGTGCAGCCCCAATAGGGTTAAAATGGCAAAAAGGTCGTCTGAAAATTAGATTCAGACGACCTTTTTGTTATTTGCAGGGATGTCGTGATTTGAGATAAGGATTTTGAATCCAATATTTTTTAGTATTTGAAACAGGTCGATAAGGGCTGACCCATCAGATATTTTATCAATGGGTATGGTTTGGGATGAAGCATGGGCTTTCCTCAATAAATCACTCAAACATAATGTTCTAACACATCGATAGTGTTTCCTATTTAAGATTAAGCAAGTAAAAAACGTTTATCGTTTGCTGCTAAAATGTGTCTTATATTTAAGGTGTCGGTATGTCCGCCTCCTCATTTCCATTCATTTGATTGAAATTTCTCCCATGCTCCGTTTCGCTCTATTCGCCGATATACATGGCAAATTCTTACTTCCTTTTAAGCTGGTACATCACTACCAGCAAATTACAGGCAAAAGCATAGATTTGATTCTCCAATGTGGTGATATGGGTGCTTTCCCCAGTAAAGATTGTATGGATAAAGCCACCTTGCGTCATGCTGCAAAAGATCGCAATGAATTGGGATTTATGGACGATTTTGTGCAACCGAATCCTCAAATCGCCCGATTTCTCGATAAACTTAATATCGATATGCTTTGCGTACGTGGCAATCATGAAGATCATGGTTTTTTAGACGAATTAGAACGGCAAAGCGAGCAGGCTGCTTTTACCATTGATGCTTATGAGCGCGTTTGGGTACTCAAAACGGGGGATTCGTTTGTGTTTCAAAAAGGAGGAGAATCGCTGGAAATAATCGGCATCGGCCGTATTGGCGATAGAAAACAACGACCTCATGGCGAATTTATCCAAGAATATGAACGTCAGAATCTGCGCCGTTTGGTTAAAGATTGCCTGAAAAGCAAACATGACCCCGATGTGCTGATTACGCATGATAAGTTTGGTGACAGCCAGCGCGGTTATGGCTCTGTTGAAATTGCAGAAGTGATGGATAAGCTTGCTTTTGCCTACCATTTTTACGGACATACTGGAGAAGCATATCAGCAAAATTTGGCAGACAACGGCATTACACAGTCGGTAAAAATTAAAGAATTGGAATTTGACGGAGAGGGTAAGTTGTCGGAGGGGTGTATGTTGATTTTGGAAGTAGAGCAGCAGAAGGGTGACAAGCATTTTACGCTTTCACCTGTACCATTAAACGAGATTATCCATTTTATGCGGGATACTTGGCGATATTACTGATGTAAAAGGGGCGGATAAGGAAATCCGTCCTTTTATTTTGGTTGATTGTTTTAGATAGTTCGAACCCTTAATGATATTTGATTTGGAACCGCTGTAAGAAATGGTAACGGCAAAGGTAGTAGAGGCATTATCGGCTAATGGGCTGCTTAATAGTGCTCGGAATGAATGGCAAACAACTTACTAAATCAATATTTGTTTTCAGGCTGTCTTTTTAATACAATCTGTCCATGCTTTTCAAAGCGATTAGCAGCGGCTCTGCGTGTTTAGCGGCAGGCAGAACTGTGCGGGCGGCGTGCCGATTCCGCATCCTGCGCTACGAAAGTGGCGGAAAGCAGAAAACCAAAGGCAAAAGCGTGTTTCGTCTAGTGGGAAAGACGGCGGGCATTAGGTCCGCAAACGTGGGTTCGAATCCCATAGCACAAAGTTGATGGAAGTGTTTAGCTCACTCGTTAGAGCATCAGAATTTCATTCTGACGGTAGCGGGTTCGATTCCCGCAACACAAGCATTTGAATTAGCTCATTGGGTAGAGCAAAGGACTCATAATCCTTGTGTAACAGGTTCGATTCCTGTATTCAAAACCAAGCCTGTCGGGGCTTTATCCGACACTATCCTTTCACGATAGAAAATGGTTTGTAAAACCGACATTTATTGGTCTCAAAAACCAAAAACGCAGTACCGCAACCTGCTGCTGCCGCTTTCTGCGCGGTGTGGCGTCGGACGGCGTTTCAGGCAGCCTGCACCATTGGGGTCGTCTGAAACCTATCCGCCGCCACACCGCAAGGACAACGGGCAAGGCTTGCGGCCCGGCTGACGCAAAGGCGGGCACGATACCGGCGCACGGCAAAACGGTTTAGGCAAGATGTGAAACCCAAGCCCTGCGCTGCTTTCATGCTCCCCGATGCACACACGGGCGCGCCGCCTCTGGCTGTTGCACAAGCGGCAGCGGCAGGTTGCCCCTATTTCTTCGGGTTGCCGTTTTCAGGCGGCCTGAAACGGGGTTTGGGGCAACGGAAATGCCCAAGCCCAATCCATTTTAAAAAGGAAACGTCATGTTCAAAAATTTCGTCGTCAAACCCACCGAACGCCTTATCGTTCTGCTGGATGGCAGCCTGTACATCGTTCTCAATGCGGGGAAACACACTATTTGGCATTGGGGCAAGGAAATTGAAACACACAAACAGGACACGACCGTGCTGCATGTGCAGTGGAACGGTATCGGCAGTTTGTTGAAAATCGCTTCGGAACGCAAAAAGGCGGAAAAATTCCTGCAAATTGTCCATAACCCTGCCGGACACAATACACTGGTATGGCACGATGAAATGCCCGTATTCACCATGACCGACAATACGGACTATTGGGCGTTTTTTCGTCCTGAAAAGAGCGAATTGAACACGCTCACGCTGGCGCACAACGAATACTGGCTGCCTGAAAACGTGCAGGAAACGCTGCTGTTGCGCAACCAAGTGCCGTCAAACTGCGAGAAATTTGTCGTGGAGCAACACGAACGCCTGCTTATCCGCATCAACGGGCGTTTGCAGCGCGTGCTGGGCGAAGGGCGGTATCTGCTGCAAAGCAAGGCGAGAGCGAAAAATAACGAAATCGAAATCGAACGGCAACACACTGCCAACGCAATGTATCATCAATGGGAAGACGCGCAGAAATGGGCGAAAGAGCAGCCTGAAAATCCGCAATGGCTGGTGCTGGAAAGCCCTGTGGGGCAAAACACGTTGGCGTGGCATCAGGATTTTGGCGCAAAGGTCGTGGCAAGCGGCGAACACGCGGCGTTTTGGCTGCCTGAAAATGGAGAAATCGAAACGCACACGCAGCCGAAAACCGAATACTGGCTGCCCGAAAATGTGCAGGCTGCTTTGCTGGCACACACCACGTTGGACAAACCCCTGCAAAAATATACCGTTAAAGCCAACGAACGCCTGCTGATTACCGAGCGTAACCGCCTGATGCGCGTGCTGGGTGAAGGCGATTATGTGCTGCTGTTGGGCGAGGAACATAAAGCCCTGTTTGCCGATACAGGCATACCCGTGTATGAAAATACGGCGCAACTGGCGCAATGGGCGGCGCAAAATCCCGAACTCGCAGCGGCGCATTGGCAGCGCGTGGAAGCCGGCGAAAACGAATTGCTGCTGTGGTCGCAAAACGGCAAGCTGCAAAACCTGATCCGCCCCAAAGAAGCGGCGTGGTTCTGGCACGAAGCGGCGCAGCCGTATGAAATCCAACGTATTGATTTATCCCAAGGCTTGGCAATCGATGCAGATATAGTGAAGCAGTTGCAGAACATCAATTTCGGCGGCCATCCTGTGTTTAAAAATGCAGTGCACACGGTAAACGTACCCGAACACCATCAGGGCTTGGTTTATATCGACAACGTGCAGCAACCGCCTCTGACGCAGGGTCGTTACCACTATTGGCTGGTAAACCAGACGGTCGGCAGCCAAGTGGCGGATTTGCGTTTGCAGACTTGCGAAGTATCGGGGCAGGAGCTGCTGACTGAAGATAAGGTTACCGTACGCGCCAATGTGGTATGCAACTACCGGATTACGGACGCACCCAAATGGTTTGCCCAGCATCAATCGCCCGAAGAATATCTCTACCGCGAATTGCAGTTTGCCATCCGCGCGCTCATCGGCAGTAAAAGTATGGACACGCTGTTGGCGGACAAACAGGGCTTGGATACGGAGCTGACCGCGCTTATCCGTGCCAAAGTGCCGCAGGGCGCGGAAATCGACAGCGCGGGCGTGAAAGACATTATCCTGCCGGGCGAAATCCGCAGCATCTTAACGCGCGTGGTAGAAGCCGAAAAATCCGCCCAAGCCAACAACATCCGCCGCCGCGAGGAAACCGCCGCCACACGCTCGCTGCTGAACACCGCCCGCGTGATGGAGGAAAACCCGACCGCCCTGCGTCTGAAAGAATTGGAAACATTGGAAAAAGTTACCGAGAAAATCGACAAGATTTCCGTGTACGGCGGATTGGACGGCGTGTTGAAGGGCTTGATTAATATTCAGCAGCCGAAATAGGATTTTTGGCCGCCTGAACACGCCGCACGGCAGAAAAGCAGCTTGTAGTTGGAAATTTGGAAGTGCAGGCTGCTTTTTTGGATAAAGTGAATGAAGTCTTTGCAATAATATAAGTTACTAAATTTTTATGCTCAATATCATTTCCAAAATGAAAAGCCTTTCTGATTTTTCCTACTTTTTACTCAATATCAGAAAGGTTTTAGTTAATTAAAAATTTTTTGGCGTACTCTTAGGCGTTAAATTTCGTTAATAGACTATTTTTTCAAAGGTCTCTGTAGGTAGCTTTCTCAAACATGAGCTTTTCTGACATTGCAATAATAGATTGCGAAGTACGATTTATTGAACATTCAATATAAAATATGTTTCTTTAAATAGCCTGATTCAATCAATGGGAAAACATCAGACAGAGGGGAAATTAATTTAACATCTGCGTGATAAATTATTGCTTCTTCATTTTGGTTTAATTCATTTTTATATCTTCTGTACAGATTTTTATCATTATCGAAAAACCAAACTAAAGCATATATCTTCCCATGAATATTTTCTGATTCATGATATAACTTTCTAAATTTATCTCTATTTCCTTCTTTATTCAGTCTTTCAAAGCTATTGCTTTGCTTGGATTTCGACCCTTCTTCTCCAATTAATTTACTTTCCAATGCTTTTGCATGAGCCAATCTTAAAACATCGCTATCATTTTTACTCGAACGAAAATTCATATTTCCTCCGGCTATTGCCGTAGTTAAGAAAAAGAAACCTAACAGAGCTATGAGCATTTTCTGCCATTTCGTTTTGTCGGTTTTAAAAATGAGGATTCCCATAATAATGCTCCTTTCTGAGAGGTCGTCTGAAAAATCATTTTCAGACGACCTGAACTTTATTGCGGCAAGACAAGATTGTCTAACGTCAGACCCGCATCGTGCAAGCTTTGTACGTATTGCTCAAACACGGTTTGATAATCGTCCGACTGTATCACGGCGGAAAACATCGGTTGCTGAGGATGCTCGCCCTCGGGCAGTTCGATTAGCACGGCTTTGCCTTCCAAGTCGGCACATGTCGTCTGAAAACGGGGAAGGGCGGAGGAAGGTTGCGGCGTGGCAGTAAGGTGGAGTTCGTAATACATGGTTTCAGACGACCTTAATGTTCTAGATTGTTTCGTTTATTTGTTTCGGTAGGCCGGATTGCAGGAAATCGGACATTTCGCGATAAAACGCCATAACAATTTGCATTTTTTGCCGGTCCGGTTCGCTTGTTTGAGGTCGAATGTTTATTTCATCTATCAATTCGCGCAACGGGCGGCGTTTGGTGGGATTGGCTTCGTCCAATATAAAATACAGAATTCCCCCGTCTTGTATCAACCTGCGGCGGGCATCCATTATATGACTGTTAAAAAATAGATTTTGAATCAGATTGGTGCGTTGTTCATCATTTTGTGGAGGTTTAGCGGTCTCAGGAAGCAACACGGTTTTGTTGCATACGCAGGACTGAGACTGATTGAGCGCAAAAACGGGCAGGTAAAACATCATTAACATTGCCTTCAGAATATCGCAGAAATGCCCTTCAGCATCGTCATCGCCCTGCTGCAGACAAGCGGGGAGTTGGCAGGTTTGAAGGGTAAAGTCACATTCGCTGCGGCCTGCAGGCAAACCCAGTCCCAGATCCAAATAAAAATGACCGTCCAGTTCGATAAAATGCCATGGCGTTCGGTTGGCGCGTACGCGCGGCAGATGCAGATAGGGATTGCGGCAAATCCTTAGGTACAGGCGGATCAGATGGGCAATATTACCGCAATAAGCAGGGGTGAGTTGAAGCACGCGGTTAATGCGGGCGGTCTTTTCTTTTGGGCGGAGGAAGCAGGGCGGTTGTTTGGTTTTCATTAGAATGGTTGGATGGTTTTTGTCGTAGCCAGGTGTGTTTAAATTAGTTTGGTGTAAGGGGTGTGCAGAACGCACGCCCACGGTTTTGCTGTTTAGACGACTTCTTCTATGTCAGCCACCTTAATCCTTCTGGTTAAGGAGGTTTCTACGTTATAACAAACCGTATGCAAGCAGAAAAATGGGTAGCAAGGAAGAACGTTCCTATAACACAATTTGATATACCTAATTCTGAATTGGATAAGTTAGATATTAAAAAATTCTCATCTGCTGATTTGGAATGGGGAGATTTTGTAACAAAAGGTCGAAAGGGCACTTTAAACCATAACCATGATGCGGTAAGTGGTCCAATGTTGGCAAATCCAAGTGATGCTAAAAGAGGAAAAGTACATAAAGCTATAGGTTTGCAGTTTGTTATTTTACAGAAAAAAGCATTCAATTTATTTAATCGGTTTAAAAAATTTAATAAAACTGGTAAAAATTGCTCTTAATCTGCCATAAGGAAAAAAATGTTTGATGATTCTAAAGACAATATGATATAGTCAATTAAAATCAAAATAGGACAGTAACGCATCGTCAAATCGGGCGTA
>CAKARM010000013.1:0-15048 GCA_916720585.1 uncultured Neisseria sp. | reverse complement strand
CACTTCTTGCAGGATGGTACCGGAACCCATCAATTGAACTTTCTTGTCGCCTTTACCGCCGGCTTTCAGCAAGTACATACCTTTCAGGATGTCTTGTTCCACGCCTTCGGGCATATCCGGGTGAGTGTAGTTCTCGTTCATCAGGGTGATGTAGTAGAACACGTCTTCATGGTTGACGTACATACGGCGCAGGCCATCATGTACGATAACGGCTACTTCGTATTGGAAGGTCGGATCGTATGTTACGCAGTTCGGGATCAAATCGGCTTGAATATGGCTGTGGCCGTCTTCGTGCTGCAGGCCTTCACCGTTCAAGGTCGTACGGCCGGCAGTACCGCCCAACAGGAAGCCGCGCGCGTGCATATCGCCAGCAGCCCATGCCAAGTCGCCGACACGTTGGAAACCGAACATAGAGTAGTAAATGTAGAACGGAATCATCGCGAAGTCGCTGTTGGCATAGCTGGTCGCTGCAGCAATCCAGTCAGCCATCGCGCCAGGCTCGTTAATACCTTCTTGCAGGATTTGACCGTCAACAGACTCTTTATAGAACATCAGTTGGTCTTTGTCTTGCGGGGTGTATTGTTGGCCTTTCGGGTTCCAAATACCGTATTGGCGGAACATGCCTTCCATACCGAAGGTACGGCTTTCGTCAGGAACGATAGGTACAACGCGTTTGCCGATTTTTTTGTCTTTCAGCAAAGTAGACAGAATGCGGACGAAAGCCATGGTGGTTGAGAATTCACGGTCGCCGCTGGATTTCAGTTGAGTCTCAAATGCTGACAATTCAGGCACTTCCAGAACTTCTTGGGTAGGCTTGCGTTGAGGCAGGTAGCCGCCCAAAGCTTCGCGGCGTGCGTGCAAATATTTGTACTCTTCGCTGTCGGGAGCGAAAGTCAGGTAAGGCAGATCGCCGCTGTCGATTTGCTCGTCGGTAACCGGAATGTCAAAGCGGTCGCGGAATTGTTTCAGAGACGCTTTGTCCATTTTTTTGGCTTGGTGGGCAACGTTTTGACCTTCGCCGGATGCACCCATACCATAACCTTTAATGGTTTTTGCCAAAATTACGGTAGGTTTGCCATCTGCATGGTTAGCTGCGCGGTCATAAGCGTTGTACACTTTTTGAGGGTCGTGACCGCCACGGTTCAATGCCCAAATTTCGTCATCGGTCATATCGGCAACCAATGCTTTCAATTCAGGGGTATTGAAGAAATGTTCGCGGACGTACGCACCGTCTTTGGATTTGTAAGTTTGGTAGTCGCCGTCCAAACATTCTTCCATGCGTTTGCGCAGGATACCGTCTTTGTCTTTTGCCAAGAGGCGGTCCCAACGGCGGCCCCAAATGACTTTGACAACATTCCAGCCTGCGCCGGCAAAGTTGCCTTCCAATTCTTGGATGATTTTGCCGTTACCGCGGACAGGACCGTCCAAACGTTGCAGGTTACAGTTGATGACGAAAATCAGGTTGTCCAAACCTTCGCGTGCGGCCAATGCGATGGCGCCTTGTGATTCAGGTTCGTCCATTTCGCCGTCGCCGCAGAAACACCATACTTTACGGCCTTTGGTTTTTGCCAGACCGCGGGATTCCAAGTATTTCAGGAAACGGGCTTGGTAAATCGCCATGATCGGACCCAAACCCATAGATACGGTTGGGAATTGCCAGAAATCAGGCAGCAAGTGCGGATGCGGGTAAGAAGGCAGACCATGTCCGTCCACTTCCTGACGGAAATTGTTCAGTTGGTCTTCAGTCAGACGGCCTTCAACGAAAGCGCGGGCATAGATGCCTGGAGAAACGTGGCCTTGGAAGAATACCAAATCACCTTCTTCTCCTTCGCCTTTAGCTTTCCAGAAGTGGTTGAAACCCACTTCGTACATGGTTGCGGCAGATTGGAAAGATGCAATATGACCACCCAGCTCCAAATCTTTTTTACCGGCACGCAATACGATGGCGGCGGCGTTCCAGCGCACGAATGCACGGATGCGGTGTTCGATGTTTTGATCGCCCGGAATGCCTTTTTCGTCTTCAACCGAAACGGTATTCAAATACGGGGTGGTTGTGCCGTGAGGCATACGGACGCCTTTGTCGCGGCTGTATTTAACCAGATGCTCCAACAAGTATTGTGCGCGTTCGCTGCCTTCGTATTCTAGAACTGAGCTTAACGCGTCCAACCACTCTTGAGTTTCAATCGGGTCAACATCGTGTAATTGGGTGGACATAGTATCTATCCTTATGTTGAGTGTTATTCAATGACAGAGGGTTATACCCCTAATGTTTTCGTTTGCGAAAATTGATATACAAAAACGAAAAATCCTAAAATTAAATCAAACGCAAAACCACAATTACCCTAATATTATCAATTAATTAAAAATAAAATTGAAAATAAAGGGCGCAATGAGTCATTTATTTGAATTTATTCCGCCGCAAATCGTATCAGTAATTGGAATAACTGGCAAATTACAATTTATAACATCGGTTTTATTCTGAACAATGGGTATATGGATTTGATTAAATTCTGCTCGTTTTTAAACAAAAAAGAAAATTTTTAGATTGATTATTTTCCAAAACCAACAAACGGTCGTATTTTCCATTATCAGCCGAATAGAAATACTTCATCAAATTTGTTAACAGTTAAATAAAATCAATCAAATTCAGACGAGCCATTCCGTTAATGCAGCCTCCAAGCGTTTCAGCCCTTCCTCCATATCTTCATCGTTTAACAGCAGGCTGGGGGCGAAGCGCACGACGTCGGCTCCGGCAACCAATACCATCAGGCCGTGTTTCAGCGCGGCGGCGGTGATTTCCGAAGCGCGGCCTTTGTATTGGTCTGCCAGCACGCAGCCGATGAGCAGACCAATACCGCGTACTTCTTTAAATACGCCGGTTTTCTCGCCCAACTCCCGCAAGGTCGTCTGAAATTTTTGTCCTTGTTTTTCCACATGCGCTAAGGTTTCGGGCGCGTTGATAATGTCGAACGCGCGGCTGCCAACGGCGCACGCCATCGGATTGCCGCCGAAAGTCGAACCGTGCGTCCCCGGCCCGAAGGTCGGGGCGATTTTATCGGTGGTAAGAATCGCACCGATGGGGAAGCCGCCACCCAATGCTTTGGCGGAGCTGATGATGTCGGGCGTAATGCCGTAATGCTCGTAGGCAAACAGTTTGCCCGTATGCCCCATACCGGTTTGCACTTCGTCCAAAATCAGCAATGCGCCGTGTTCGTCGCACAAACGGCGCGCGGCTTGCAGATATTCCTGCGTGGCAGGCAGGATGCCGCTTTCGCCTTGAATCGGCTCGATAATCACCGCGCAGGTGTTTTTACTGATGGCAGCTTCCAATGCGGCAATATCGTTGAATGGAACGTGGGTAATGCCTTGCGGCAGCGGCGCGTAGTCTTTGCTGTATTTGGGCTGGCCGCCGACCGAGACGGTAAACAGCGTACGACCGTGGAAGCTGTTCAGGCAGGAGATGATTTCGGTTTTGTGTTCGCCGAAATGATCTCGACCGTATTTGCGCGCCAGTTTCAGCGCGGCTTCGTTGGCTTCCGCGCCGGAATTGCAAAAGAATACTTTGTCGGCAAAGGTATGCTCTACCAGCTTTTGCGCCAATTCCTGCGCGGGTTTGGTGGTGTAGATATTGGAAATGTGCCACAATTTTTGCGACTGCTCCGCCAGTGCGGCAATCAAATCGGGATGGCAGTGTCCCAGCGCGTTGACCGCGATACCGCCCGACAAGTCGATGTATTCACGGCCTTCGGTATCCCAGACGCGGCTGCCGAGGGCGCGTTCGGGAATCATGGGGGCGAATGAAAAATTGGGGGTCAGGTAGTTTTGCATCCGATTTCCTTTGCGGTTTTAAGTCTGATGTATAGTCAATGAAAGGCGTTGCTTCGTATGGTCTCGTCCGACAAGGTATGAGACATTTCCTATCTGGATTGTCTTTGAACCGAATACAACAACGCCGTTGCAGATATAGTGGATTAACTTTAAATCAGGACAAGGCGACGAAGCCGCAGACAGTACAGATAGTACGGAACCGATTCACTTGGTGCTTCAGCACCTTAGAGAATCGTTCTCTTTGAGCCAAGGCGAGGCAACGCCGTACTGGTTTAAAGTTAATCCACTATATTGAGTCAATTCGTCGATTATGCGCCGATTAAGACAATGTGTCATCCGCAGCCGGACCCAAATGTTTAGATCATTCAACCACCATCAACAAAGGTCGTCTGAAAACACAGATTTAATCTGCCAAACGTTTTCAGACGACCTTTTTGCGTAACATTCACGCCAAGCTTTAGCTTTAATAGCTCAGTCAAAGCAAGGACTGAGCATCGCTCTCCCTTTGTTTCAGATTGATTTCTGCCAAACACCTTTCCGCCGCCGTCAAACCAGACTGCACCGCCGCTTCCAACGTAGCCGGATAGCGCGGGTGCAGGTAGTCGCCTGCCGGATAGATGCGCCGCTGGTGCAACCAAGCAAAGTCGGGAGTGGCGGAATCAGGCGTGCAGGCTGTGGTTGCGCGTTTTTCGGTGATGACGCGGACGGCCTCGGGTTCGTCCAAATAAGGACAGATGCGTTTTACGTCGGCATGGACTTTCTCTGCCCACTCTTGGCTTTTAAACGCGCCGACATGGTCGGAAACGCTGATGACGGCGGCGACTTCGTTTGCCGGCAAACCAAGTGCGCCGCGATACACCAGCCATTGCGCCGCACCATCGGCAAATCCGGTCAGCGGCGCGGGCAGATGGACGGGAACGGCATAGCGCAGATAGACGGTAGTAATTGAGTGATAACGGAGATTTTGATAGGTCGTCTGAATATAGTCCGGGGTATCTTCAGGGAAAAGATGGACGGCATGATACGGCGCAACCGCAACAATAACGGCATCAAAAACCTCATCATTCACAATGACCCGTCCGTCAGGAAGGTTTTTCAGACGACCTACGCGGGTTTCAAGACGGATGTCCACACCGCATTGCTTGAGTTTTGCCACCGCAGGCTCGGCGATGATTGCGCCTAAATCGCGCTTGGGCAAAAGGTAGTCGCTGCCGGATTTATCCGCCCATACGCCGTCGGACAAAACATTGCACAACACCCGCAAACTTGCATGTTCCAAAGGCGTATTGAGTGCGCCCCACACCAGCGGCTGCCAAAACTCTGTAACCAGCCTGCGCGGGACATTGCGCTGCCGCAGCCATTGGGCAACGGCCAAATCAGCGCGCTTGCCGCGTGCGTAATGCTGCAACGCAGCCATATCGGATAACAGCCTGATTTTCAGCAAAAACGAAACGTTTTTAGCACGCAATATGCCGGTCAAAATATGCAGCGGCGAAGGAAGGTTCGTACTTTGAAACTGCAAACCTTCATACATATACCATTGCAGCGGCAAACGGCAAAAAGCGGCTTCAGGGTCAGCGCCGATGTGCTCCATCAGCGTCAATACGCCGTGATAAGCGCCGAGCAAAATATGCTGCCCATTGTCCAAAAAACTGAATCCGTCGGTATTTCCAGCCAAAGTACGCGCCCGTCCGCCCGCCTGCCGACCGGCTTCAAACACAGTAACATCGGCACGGCGCGCCAACGATATTGCGGCGGACAAACCTGCCCAGCCTGCGCCGACGACAGCAATTTTCGGGCGAAGATGCGGAGTATTCATGGCTTAAATCCGAATAACCAGGTTTTCAGGGCAATACGCTTTTTGCGCGGCGAAGGAATGGCAATTTTATAAGTCAGGACGTTTTGCGCGCCGTCGCGGTCGATTTCGTTCAGCAGCGCGTAATAAATCGCCGCCATCACCAACCCGACTTTTTGGGATTTTTTATCGGCAGCAGGCAACAGCGACATCGCCTCGCGATAAGTTTCGCGGGCGCGTGAAACTTGAAAACGCATCAGTTCGGCAAAATTATCCGTCGGCTTACACTGCATAATCACGCTTGCAGGCACGTCAAACCGCTGCATTTCCTCCATCGGCAGGTAAATCCGACCGTTGCGTGCATCCTCGCCGACATCGCGGATAATGTTCGTCAGTTGCAGCGCAAGGCCCATTTTATCGGCGTATTCCAGCGTTCGGTCGTCTGAAAATCCCAAAATCCGAGCAATTAGGCAACCGACTACACCTGCGACGCGGTGGCAATACAGTTTTAACTCTTCAAAACTGCCGTAACGCGCCTGAACCAAATCCATCTGCATCCCGTCGATTAAGGCTTCCAATTCATATTTCGGCAGCTTGAAAGTTTCCTTAACCTGCCGCAAAGCCTGATTGACCGGATGCTCCGGCATCACGCCGCCGAATACCTTGTCCAAATCGCCGCGCCACCAGTTCAGCGTTGCCTGCGCCACATTCAGATCGGAACAGTCATCGACCACATCGTCCAATTCGCGGCAAAAAGCATACAAAACCGTTATCGCATCCCGCTTTTCCTGCGGCAGGAAACGGAAGCCCGATAAAAAACTGGAGCGGCTTTCTTCTGCCTTCTGACGGCAATAATCAAGTCCTTGCACGGCGTGTCCTAAAAATATGGTTATGAAGGACGATTTTATCGGGATTTGGGGAATTGTGGCAATTTCAGACGACCTTTCATCCCTATATTGTTCAAATCGTCCATATTTGATTTACTTCATTTTTAAGACAAGTTAATATAGACAATCGACTCTCCTAATACCAATTATATTTTATAGTCATGAACATTACGTCTAAAACACTTATCCTAACCATCCTGCTTTCCATCTCAGGAATGCAGGCTTATGCGGCAAAACCACATTACACCCCGCGTCACAATATCTCTCAAAACAGTGAAAACCAAGCCTTCCGATTGATTCAAGAAATGGCGAAACAGGGTGACACCCGCTCTCAACTTGACTTAGGCACTATGTACGCAAAAGGCATAGGCACGACGCAGGATTACGAGCAGGCTAAATACTGGTTTGAAAAAGCAGCGCACAACGACAACGCCGAAGCGCAATTCAATCTTGGAATTATTTATTACGAAGGTCAAGGAACGGCACAAGACTATCGCCAAGCCAAATTTTGGTGGGAAAAGGCAGCCGAACAGGGCAATGCAGAAGCAGCGTTTGATTTAGGCATCATTCACTATGCCGGTATAGGCGTTCCACAAGACTATATACAGGCAAAAACTTGGTTTCACAAAGCAGCAGACCAAGGGGAAGACAGTGCGCAATTTTACTTGGGTTTGATGTATTACTCAGGTGAAGGTGTAGGCCAAGATTATAAACTTGCCAAGTCATGGTTTGAAAAAGCCGCCAAGAAAGGCAATGCCAAAGCGCAATATAATTTAGGCATCATGTATGCAGAGGGACAAGGCGTTACCCAAAATTATCCCAAGGCAAAATATTGGTACAAAAAAGCGGCAGAACAAGGCAATGCCAACGCCCAAAACAACTTAGGCGTTTTATACGAAAACGGACAAGGGGTAACCCAAAACTTTACCCAGGCAAAATCTTGGTTTGAAAAAGCCGCCGCCCAAGGTAATACGCTCGCGCAACATGCTTTGGAATACATTGTGCAGCAAAATCAAAACTGAACCCTGGATTTTTCCCAATACACTATTATCAATGGGTGAACCCTGTTCAATGCCCAGCGGGCAACTTTGCAAAGAAAGCTAAAAACAATAAGGCATACGGTTATAGTTATAACTGTATGCCTTATTTGCTGTTTCAATCCAATTTCAATTGCAATATTTATTGATATCGCTTTGATAATGTTTAATCAAATCATCACGATTGGCTGTGCGCGCACTTTCCGCAAACTGACGGTTTACGCGGGCAATCCGACAGTTGTCTTCTTTATTTTTGCGGTTTTCTTCTTCAACCTTCTTATTCTGCTCCTCAACCTGCTTATTCTGCGCCAAAATCTTCTCGTTCAGCTTAGCCTGCTGTTCTGACAGCGTCCCTTCTTGGGCATTTTCCGGTTTGGCAACTGCAGGCGTCACGTTACGGGTTCGAATATTCACGATATTCGAACGTTCCGGCTGCAAACGATTAGGCGTATCGGAGTAGCTGGTGCTGCCACTGCCGCTTTTCCATGTATAAACATTATTTCCGGCCATTGCTCCGGTAGCATACAAAACGCCAAGCAAAAATAAGGATAAAGATGATTTGTTCATTTTGTTTTCATCGTAAACGTGTTTTCAGACGACCCTATTCTACTTGATTTTTAAAAATATGTCATATTAATTCAAAAATATGCGTCGTAATGGTGTCGTAAAAAAATAATTTCAAATTGCAAACAATCCGCTGTCAACAAATCTTAGCGGGTGTTATAATGCCGTGCATCTTGCACAAACTGAAAGACTGAGCATCATGCGTATCGTAGAAAAAGCCTATACTTTCGACGATGTTTTGTTGGTTCCTGCACATTCAACCGTGCTGCCACGAGACGTTAAACTTCAAACCAAGCTCACCCGCGAAATCACGCTCAACCTCCCCTTACTTTCCGCCGCAATGGACACCGTTACCGAAGCACGCCTCGCCATTTCTATGGCGCAGGAAGGCGGTATCGGCATTATCCATAAAAACATGACGCCCGAAATGCAGGCGCGTGCTGTTTCCAAAGTGAAACGCCATGAAAGCGGCGTGGTAAAAGACCCGGTAACAGTTGCCCCGACGACGCTCATCCGCGAAGTATTGGAAATGCGCGCGCAACGCAAACGCAAAATGTCCGGTCTGCCCGTCGTTGAAAACGGCAAAGTGGTCGGTATCGTTACCAACCGCGACCTGCGTTTTGAAAACCGCCTCGACCTGCCCGTTTCCGCCATCATGACCCCGCGCGAACGCTTGGTTACCGTTCCCGAAGGCACAAGCATCGACGAAGCGCGCGAACTGATGCACGAACATAAAGTCGAGCGCGTTTTGGTCTTGAACGAAAAAGACGAGCTTAAAGGCTTGATTACCGTAAAAGATATTTTGAAAACCACCGAGTTTCCAAATGCCAACAAAGACTCCGAAGGTCGTTTGCGCGTAGGCGCGGCTGTCGGCACCGGCGGCGACACCGAAGAGCGTGTAAAAGCCTTGGTCGGAGCGGGAGTCGACGTCATCGTCGTCGATACTGCACACGGCCATAGCCAAGGCGTTATCGAGCGCGTGAAATGGGTGAAAGAAACCTATCCGCACATCCAAGTCATCGGCGGCAATATCGCAACCGCCAAAGCCGCTTTGGATTTGGTCGCAGCAGGTGCAGACGCCGTCAAAGTCGGTATCGGACCGGGTTCGATTTGCACCACCCGTATCGTTGCAGGCGTAGGCGTGCCGCAACTGACCGCCATTCACAATGTTGCCGAAGCCCTCAAAGGTACAGGCGTTCCACTGATTGCCGACGGCGGCATCCGCTTCTCCGGCGACATCGCCAAAGCCTTGGCAGCGGGCGCATACAGCGTCATGCTCGGCGGTATGTTTGCCGGTACGGAAGAAGCACCGGGCGAAATCGAACTCTACCAAGGCCGCTCGTACAAATCCTACCGCGGCATGGGTTCTCTGGGTGCAATGAGCCAAGGCTCCGCCGACCGCTACTTCCAAGATAAAACCGACAGCACCGACAAATATGTCCCCGAAGGTATCGAAGGCCGCGTTCCCTACAAAGGTCCGATTGTGAACATTATTCACCAACTGACCGGTGGCCTGCGTTCCAGCATGGGCTATTTGGGCTGCGCCAATATCGCAGAAATGCACGAAAAAGCGGAATTTGTAGAAATCACCTCTGCGGGCATGAGCGAATCACACGTTCACGATGTTCAAATTACCAAAGAAGCACCAAACTATCACCGCTAAGGTAAAGTGAAAAAAGGTCGTCTGAAAAGCTTTTCAGACGACCTTACTTACAAAAAAATTACAAATCGTTATTCCACTTCAACTGGCTTGCCTTGCTTATCAATATAAAAGAATTCATCTTCACTAAAATCTTCGTCTTTAAACATATTCTTCATATTAACAAGTGCTACACCATTTTGGAAATCATTGAAAGTACCAAATTTGAACGGGATAACCACTTTGCCGGTTTTATCTAAATAGCCGAATTTGCCGTTTAATTCCGCACCAATCAAACCCTCACTCAATGAACCTAAATATTCATATTTAAAGGGGATAACTACCTTTCCCTTTTTATCGATATAACCGTATTTATCATTTTGTGAAACCCTTGCCATACCATCTTCAAAATTAGAAGCGCTTTTATATCGCGCAGGAATTACCCACTGATTTCTTTTATCGATATAACCCCATTTATCAAGAATCTGAACAGCAGCTAAACCTTCATTAAAATAAAAAGCTTCTTCATATTTTGGTGGAATAACCATCTCACCTTTTGTATTGATATAGCCATGTTTATTTGTATCAACAGTAGCGACCGCAGCGAGTCCTTCACTGAATGAATCGGCTTTAACATATTGAAATGGAATAACAACTTTACCCTTTGTATCAATAAAACCCCATTTACCTTTTTGTTTGGCAGGGGCAATGCCTTGTGAAAAATCACCAGGCATGTATTCGAATTTTAAAGGAATAACTTCTTTGCCACTGGCGTTAATATAGCCACATAAAATCTGATCTGATTTTCCTACGGTTTTACATACTGCTGCCAATCCTTCAGAAAAATCATAGGCATCATAATACTTAAGTGGAACAACAACCTTCCCTTGTCGATTAACAAAGCCATGCAAAAAAGGATTCTTCTTGTTACCCGGCTTCATAACCCTAGACAAGCCTTCTTCATTAAGGCAAAAAACCGTGCTGTAACCTTCTCTACCAGTCAATTTTGGTACTTCGCAGGTATCAGCCAGTACAATAGGCATATACACTGATGCAATGAAAGCGCCTAATAATATTTTCTTCATACATTAACCTTGTTGAAAATGATGCGCGAATTTTATAAAAATTCATAAGGCATGTCCATATTCAAAACCGGCAAGATTACTGAAAATATTTTCAGACGACCTCTTATTCACAATATAGTGGATTAAATTTAAATCAGGACAAGGCGACGAAGCCGCAGACAGTACAGATAGTACGGCAAGGCGAGGTAACGCCGTACTGGTTTAAAGTTAATCTACTATACAAGCACTGGTTTTATCTATAAGCCTTTAATCATCATATTTTACCTTGCAACTATTTCTTAAAAATATAGAAAATCAGCTACACTTCCTTAGCCATAAAAATATTTTTCAGTGTTTTCCTAAATGCCATCATATTAATGCTTTCGTCTATATCAATTTCGATGTGTTTTTTAATTTTCAGAGATTCCTGAATATCTTCCCCAAAATCAAAAGATAAAACGTGATCAATTAAATTATAAGCAACATCATTACTCTCAATTGAAAAAGTTTGCTCATTAAACTCAAAATAGATTTTATCGTCTTCGTTTTGATTGAAGGTTAAAGTGAAGTAATGAAAATCTCCCAAATCAAAATAGATATAAGATAAACCTTCATCATCAGACTCATCAAACAAGATCTCTATTGGCTTCCACATAACAGATGTCCATATAAATTTTATATAAATTCCTATTTTCCAGCTTATTATTTTTTTATTTTATTCTTTATCCCTTATTCCAACCTTAACTCATCGGCATCATAGCATCTCTTTCTATGTAAATCTTAAATAAAAAAATTCATTTTTTTTTGAAAATCAAAACGCTCAATTAAATTCCAGCTTAAATAACTATTATGCCATCAATTAGAAACCTGACAATTGAAACAAATTTCGTTTTTTCAGACGACCTTCCAAACCAAGCCTTTACAGCAAGTTACCCTGCCCTAAAATCTCAAAAACTGTTAGAATACGGGGCTGTTTGAGCATATATTGCTCCCTGTGCAAACCGATGTTGACGTGAAACAAACTTACAGTCAGTTTCATAGCAGTTTTGGCGCCACCATCGGTATAATCGCCGTTGATGTGCTTTCAGCGATACTCACAGGTCGTCTGAAATGTAACAAAGCTACTTTTCTTTTTTCATCCTCATTTGGAGAATATTCATGAGCGCAATCGTTGATATTTTTGCCCGCGAGATTTTGGATTCACGCGGCAACCCCACCGTAGAATGCGATGTATTGCTGGAGTCCGGCGTAATGGGCCGTGCCGCCGTACCGAGCGGTGCGTCTACCGGTCAAAAAGAGGCTTTGGAACTTCGCGACGGCGACAAATCCCGTTATTTGGGCAAAGGCGTATTGAAAGCAGTTGAACACGTCAACAACCAAATTGCCCAAGCCCTGATCGGTATCGATGCCAACGAACAATCCTACATCGACAAAATCATGATCGAGCTGGACGGCACTGAAAACAAAGGCAATTTGGGTGCGAACGCTACTTTGGCGGTTTCTATGGCTGTTGCCCGCGCCGCTGCCGAAGATTCAGGCCTGCCGCTTTACCGTTACTTGGGCGGCGCTGGTCCTATGGCTTTGCCTGTTCCGATGATGAACGTTATCAACGGTGGCGAACATGCCAATAACAGCTTGAACATTCAAGAATTTATGATTATGCCTGTCGGCGCGAAATCTTTCCGCGAAGCCCTGCGCTGCGGTGCTGAAATTTTCCACGCGCTGAAAAAACTGTGCGACGGTAAAGGCTTCCCGACTACTGTCGGCGATGAAGGCGGTTTCGCCCCTAACCTGAACAGCCACAAAGAAGCTCTGCAACTGATGGTTGAAGCAACCGAAGCTGCTGGTTACAAAGCAGGCGATGATGTCTTGTTTGCTTTGGACTGCGCATCCAGCGAGTTCTACAAAGACGGCCAATACCACTTGGAAGCCGAAGGCCGCTCTTACACCAGCGCAGAATTTGCCGAATACCTCGAGGGCTTGGTTAACGAATTCCCGATTATCTCCATCGAAGACGGTATGGATGAAAACGACTGGGACGGCTGGAAACTTCTCACCGAAAAACTCGGCAACAAAGTACAACTGGTTGGCGACGACTTGTTCGTAACCAATCCGAAAATCCTTGCCGAAGGCATCGAAAAAGGCGTGGCAAACGCATTGCTGGTCAAAGTCAACCAAATCGGTACTTTGAGCGAAACCTTGCAAGCGGTTGACTTGGCAAAACGCAGCCGTTACGCCAGCGTAATGAGCCACCGTTCGGGCGAAACTGAAGACAGCACCATTGCCGACTTGGCAGTCGCTACCAACTGTATGCAGATCAAAACCGGTTCATTGAGCCGCTCCGACCGCATGGCGAAATACAACCAACTGCTGCGCATCGAGGAAGAATTGGCAGAAGCTGCCTACTACCCCGGCAAAGCCGCATTCTATCAACTGGGCAAATAAGAAAAGGTATTGATGTATGAAGTGGGTAACTGTTGTTTTATCCATCGCGCTTGCTTACTGCCAATACAGCCTTTGGTTTGGAAAAGGCAGTATCGGGCATACGGAAGAATTGCAGGAACAACTTTCCGTGCAGGAGGAGAAAAACCAGACGCTCACTTTGCGCAACCAGTTCCTTGCTGCGGAAGTCGATGATTTGGCGAACGGTCAAGAAGCGATTTCTGAAATTGCCCGTGTGGAATTGGGTTACGTCCAAGACGGCGAAACCTATTACCGTTTTATCGAACGCAGCCGTTAATTGCCCTGATGGAAATAAAAGGTCGTCTGAAAAGCGTTATTCCTAAATTTTAGGTATCTATAGACACCTGTTCAGATGTTTCATACAAGCCGGTTTCTGTATACCACAGAAACCGGCTTCTCTAATTTCAAAACAATATCACTCCCATCATTTCCAAAACATATGCAATCATCTATCTGTTATCAATTCATACCCGATTCCAATACAAACATCCCATTCTCAACACGACTCAAAAATTCCTCCTAAGCACAAATCTTTCTATTGGGACAAATATAGTGGATTAAAATCTCAATCTGCTCCCATTCTTTTTCTAATATGCGGTTTCCAAACGCTTTTTGCGGTACAATACCGCCCTTAAATTTTTTCTTATTTCAAAGTACAAACCGCCATGTCCAAAAAAACCAAACAAGAATTAGAGAACAACAAACTCAACAAACGCCTGCGCCACGCCGTGGGTGACGCGATTAACGATTTCAACATGATCGAGCCGGGCGACAAAATCATGGTCTGCCTCTCCGGCGGCAAAGACAGCTACGCCCTGTTAGACATTCTGCGCCAGCTCCAAGCCAGCGCGCCGATTGATTTCGAATTGGTTGCCGTCAATCTCGACCAAAAACAGCCCGGTTTCCCCGAAGAAGTGCTGCCGACCTATCTCGAAAGCATAGGCGTGTCGTACAAAATCGTCGAAGAAGACACCTACTCCACCGTCAAACGCGTATTGGACGAAGGCAAAACGACTTGTTCGCTGTGCAGCCGCCTGCGCCGCGGCATCCTCTACCGTACAGCAAAAGAATTGGGCTGCACCAAAATCGCCTTGGGACACCACCGCGACGACATCCTCGCCACCATGTTCCTGAATATGTTTTACGGCGGCAAACTCAAAGCCATGCCGCCCAAGCTGGTGAGCGACAACGGCGAACACATCGTCATCCGCCCGCTGGCGTATGTGAAAGAAAAAGATTTGATTAAATACGCCGAACTGAAACAATTCCCGATTATCCCGTGCAACCTCTGCGGCTCGCAGCCCAACCTGCAACGCCAAGTCATTGGCGATATGCTGCGCGATTGGGACAAACGTTTCCCCGGCCGCATTGAATCGATGTTCTCCGCCCTGCAAAACGTCGTTCCCTCCCATCTTGCCGACCCCGAGCTTTTCGACTTCGCCGGTTTGGAACGCGGTCAAACCTTAAAACACGGCGGCGACTTGGCGTTTGACAGCGAAAAAATGCCCGAACGATACTCCGACGGCAGCGAAGAAGATGAGAGTGAAATCAAAATCACCCCGTCCAAACCTGAACGTAAAGTCATCAATATTCTGGCAAATAAGCCGAAAACTTGCAGTTTATAACGGGATTTAGATTTTCAGACGACCTCTGGGATTCCCTCCCAAGGTCGTCTGAATTTTTATAGTGGATTAACTTTAAACCAGTACGGCGTTGTCTCGCCTTGGCTCAAAGAGAACGATTCTCTAAGGTGCTGAAGCACCAAGTGAAT
>CAKARM010000012.1:0-15332 GCA_916720585.1 uncultured Neisseria sp. | reverse complement strand
AGGCTTCGAACTCAGAACCGACGGCTGGGGCGCCGTACGGGCGGGTAAAGGCATACTCGTCAGCGCACAAAACCAAGACGCCAACGGCAAAGTGCTGGATATGGACGATGCCATCGCGCAGATTGAACAGGCACTCTCCCTCGCCAAAAGCCTGAACAAAGCCGCCCAAACCGCCAACAACCACCACACCGATGAAGAAACCCAAAGAGGTCGTCTGAAAGACGCCCTCAAAGACCTGAAAGAGGCCGGTTTGATCCAAACCGCCCCCGCCGGCATCGCTACCGCAACCCAGCAAAGCCAATTACACACCGCCAATGAAAACATCCACCTAGTCAGCGGCAACCATACCGACATCACCGCCGGCCAAAGCCTGACCGCCCATGCGGCAGAAAGCCTCAACCTGTTTGCGCAAAGCAGCGGCATCAAGGTGCAGGCTAACCAGGGCAAAGTGGAAGTGCAGGCACAGAATGACGAGTTGCAGTTGAATGCGTTGAAGGATGCAACGTTAACCAGCAGCGCAGGGAAAATCACCATTGCGGCGAAGGAGGAGATTCTGATTACCTGCAAGGGGGCGTATATCAAACTGGCGAACGGGGAAGTGGAGATTGGGAGCCCGAAGCTGGTTAGGGTGAAGGCGCCGATGGAGGTGAGTGGGGTAAAAGGAATAAATTATCCATTACAAAATATCCCGCCTTTACAAATATTTAGTAACAAACTTGACCTTTACGACATATTTGGTTTTTCAGAGGAGAAGATTCCTTTTACGGTAATAGGCAATAAAGACAGGGAAAGTCAGCATGGTACACTTGATAAAATGGGAAGAACCGATAGGCTATATTCGGATACAGCCGAAACAGTAAAAATTTTTGCAGGTAATGCTGCCTTACTACCGGGTGAAGAAAGCGAGGAAAAAATAATGGCTCAATATCGTTTTGAATTTTTGGATGCCGACCGCAAACCTATAGCCAAATGTCACTACCAAATCATGCGGTACGACTCTACATTGCGTAAAAATGTTGCCGATGAAAACGGTAGGGCGGCATTTGACTCAGAATTGATTACTGGGAAAAAGATCTGGGTACGCTTTTGGGCCCAGGGACAGCGACAAGATGCCGCATTCAGTACTCAACCTTTTTACTGGGCGGAGAATGTCATAACACAGCCGATTATGGCACCTAGAATATATGAAATTGAACTTCGAGAGACGGAGAACAAAAATAACGAGTCGGAAGATTACCGGCAGGCATTTTATGAAGTACAGGCCGGAGATACATGGGAAGGGATTGCAGAAAAGTTTGGAACTCAAAAAATATTTATTTATGAGGATAGTTGTTCTGATGGTGACAACCCAATTGTAGGGGCTAAATTATTACTACCTCATGGATGTAAAAGGTAAATTAAATATTAAGAGGAATAAATTGTGTCTACTAAACGAAACGACAGAACAATAAATGGTAAACCTATCACAACTCTACAAAGTTATGCCCCCTTGCAAGGTGTATGTATTTGGGTAGAAACTAAAGGGACGGGGCATACTTTCTTAACAGTACATAATAAAGATGATCTAATATTATATACGTATGGCAGATATGATGATGCTTATTTAGTAACAGCGGGATTGATGGGAGAGGGTGTACTAATTAGATATACTGGTACTCAAGCTACAACCTATATAAAGAAAGAGCTGTATCGTCTTTCATGCCAAGCATATTTAATTTCTGATGTTTCAAAAGAAAAAGTTAAACAAATCTTTGATCAAATTTGGAATAGCAGTTCAGAACATCCAGATGGTAAGGGAGTAGCTGAAGACATTAAAAAGTTTGGAAGAGTAATTGATCATTATGATTTATCAGGGAATAATTGTACTACTAAAGTAATTGATGTATTAATCAAAGCTGGAACTAAAATTTTCAATACGAATGTTAGTATTTTTAATTATAATTTATATACGTATAAGGAGGATTTTACAATCCCTAGTTCTTTGAAAAAATTTTTAGATGAAAAGAGTTATAGGGACAATAGAGTAACAAATGTAACTGATAGGATGAAGAGTTATTTTCCTAATAGTGCTAAAATAAATAATTTAAAAAAAGTTGGCTCACTGGGAGAGTCGTCCGGTAGTTTAGGAAATTCGTCTGGAAGTAGTGCCAATTCTTCTAGTTCTGAACAAATAAGTTCGGGTAGTAGTCCTGCTTCTAGTGCAGGGAGTGTAGGCTCTTCCATAAACTAATAGGAAGCTTAAAATGGGTATTTTAGGTAAAGTATCAATGATAATTGTTGCTTCGTTATTATTTGTTTTTCAAGTGGGTTATATTGTAAATGTTTTTTTAACAATTAAATATAAACTAGAAATGATGGATAATCTTGAAAAGCTATTAATAGAAACTTACTCCATAACACAAATTCTATCTATTTTTATTATTTTTGATGTTTTAATTATATTATTTTTATTAACTTACATATTATTTATTAAATAGGTAAGGGGACAGCCTGGAACACTACTTCCGCAGTACTGGAAACTTCATTCCCTCCACCAGCGAAACCAAAGTTCAGACGCCCCTGTTGTCAGCACACTGCCCGCACGGGTAACCGTGAAGGCATACTCGTCAGTGCAGATGCTCAGGGAGGCGTAAAAGGCGAAGTTCTGAAAATGGGCAAGGCAATACGACGCATGCAAAAAGCATTGATCGCTGCCAAATTACTAGATACTGCCGCCAAACGTGCGGGCAATACTGCAACAGAAAGTATTGCCCAAGCAAACCACATCAACAGCAACTTAAAGAAACTGAAAAAATCGGGAGTAGTGAACACCTTTATTACGACCATCATGGCGAAGTCGTCAAAAAAGTCTTTGCAGATGGTAGTAGTATCTTGACAGAACGCGATGCTTTAGGTCGACCCATTAAAATTACTGATGAAATGGGACGTGAAACCCGCTACCGTTATAACGAATGCGGGCTGCTGACCTTTGTTGGTGGAGAAGGCGGACAAAACCAGCACATCCGTTATGACCAAGAATGCCGACCGGTAGAGATTACCCTCCCGCACAATCAAAAGACCCTGATTGAGTACAACGAACAAGGATTACCTGCGACCCAAAGCGATAGCAAAGGCAATACAACCCGTTACCGTTACAACGAAAATGGGCAAATTACCCAAATTACCGATGCAAAAAACAATACTTATACTTTCGAATATGACCAGTACCACCGCCTGAGCACTCAAACCGACTGTTCCGGTCAGCAAACCCGCTATACCTATAACGATGAGGGCAAACTCGAAAGTATTACTGATGCAGCCGGTCACACCACGCACTATCATTACCAAAATGGAGAACCCGTGCGTACTGATTATCCAGATGGCAGTAGTGAACACTTCAGCTACGATCACGCTGGTCGACTGAGTGTTCTGACAGATGCCGAAGGCAACCGTACCGCCTACGATTACGACAATGACAACAAACCAACCATCCGCTACAACGCGCTGGGTGGTGCATTCCAATACCGTTACGATTCCGTAGGTCGTCTGAAAACCCTCGTCAACGAAAACGGCGACAGCTATACCTTCGAATACGATGAGCGCGACCGCCTGATCCGCGAGACCGGCTTTGACGGCAAAATGACACGTTACACCTACAACCCTGCCGGCGAACTCATACGCGAAGAAGAATTCGCGTCTGGAAACATTGACGTGCGTACCCGTCCACTACGGACGATCACCTACCACCGCGACCGTATCGGCCGCATCCGTCAGAAAGACAGTCATCTGGATGGCGGAGAAATCCTGAGCACCCACTACCGCTACGACAAACTTAACCGTCTGATCCAAGCACACAACGCCCATAGCGAGCTTCGCTTCGGCTATGATCACAACAGACTGGTTAAAGAACAGCTCATCCACTTGGATAAACCTCTTTCGTCCAGTACCAGCCGTTTACAATCCAAAGATGTCGCTGCACAGATTACCGAACACCGTTACGACGTACTGGGCAACCGCACCCAAACCATCCTGCCTACAGGTGAAATTTTAAACCGCCTGTATTACGGCAGCGGATACCTGCACCACGTCAACCTCGATGGCACCACTCTTACCGACATCGAGCGTGATGCTCTGCATCGCCCAGTCGAGCGGACTATCGGCAAGCTGAATATCCAATTTCAACTTGACCCATTAGGTCGTCTGAAACAACAAATCGCCCAACCGAACGGTCACAACAAAGCAGACCCTGCCGTCCTTATTGGTCGCCGTTACCAATACGACACTATCGGCAACCTCGTCCGTACCGAAGACCAAACCAGCGGCAGCAGGGATTACACCTATGACGCACTAGGCAGAATTACCCAAAGCGCGGACGAGCACTATCGCTACGACCCTGCCCACAACCTTACCGACGGAAGCAGAATCGTCGGCAACCGCCTTACCCAATACAAAGGCATCAGTTACCGCTACGACCCGTTGGGCAACCTGATCGAAAAACAGCAGCATGATGGCGAAATCCAACATTACCGCTACAATGCCGATAACCAACTGACCGAAGCCGAAATCCATCGCCCCGGACAAAACACCGTCTTATACCGCTACCGCTACGACCCAATGGGCCGCCGCATAGCAAAAGTTCATCCAGACGGCAACGAAATCCAATACCTATGGGACGGCAGCCGTCTGCTACAGGAATACCGTAAAGACCGTACCTACACCTATGTTTATACCGAAGACCGAAACTATGAACCCCTTGCACAAATCACCACCTACAATGGCTCGGATAAGGCAAGAGAAATCCTGTATTATCACAACGATCAAATCGGCATCCCGCGAGAGATGACCGATGAGGAAGGCAATATTGTTTGGAGCGGCGACTATAGCGGCTGGGGCAAACTGACCCAAGAAGGTCGTCTGAAACTGGATATACATCAACCCTTCCGTCTACAGAATCAGCATTATGATGAAGAGACGGGACTGCATTACAACTTCTTCCGCTACTATGATCCGGAGATTGGGCGGTTTACGCAGCAGGATCCGATTGGGTTAGCAGGCGGGGAGAGCCTGTATAGATTTGCAAACAGTGTGCAGACTTGGATAGATGTGTTTGGTTTATCTGAGCTTCAGTTATTTGGTATTAGTGATATTGCAGCAAAAAATTTAGAGAATCAATTTCATACAGAACAGGGGAAATATATTGAGGCACAACGTAAAGCAGCTCGACAAGCGGAAATAGATGCTGCAAAAACCAGTAAACTGATGACCTGTTTTAATAATGGCTATAGCATTCCTAACCCTGCAAAACAAGCCAAATGCCAACGGGAGTTGTTACAAGCTCAAAAGAGTGACATAAAAATTATGACAGGAGTAATGCTTGTAACAGGTACAGCAGCAGGTGCGGTGGCAGGGGGTGTGGCAGCAGCCGGAGGCGGAACAGCTCTCTTATCACAGGCACCAAATGCAGTAAGGGGGGTAAAAGCAGTTGGCAATGTAGTAAAGAATAGTTCACTGGTGCAGACATGGAATAGCTTATCTTCAGCTAAAAAAGCTGTTGGTCTTTCCTCTGTAGTATCAGCAGCCAACCAAGCCAAGGAAGGTAAGTTTAGTGCTTGTGTATACGCAGTAGATGTGACGTCTGGTATGACAGGATTACGCTTCGCTCAATCAGGTGCAAAACTTAAATTAGCCGCCGGTGCGGGACTAGCTGGCAGTTCTGGAGCCTTCTCTGACTACGTTTGTCAAGGTAAATCAGCAAGTGAAACTCTTAAAGGAGTGCCTGGCAATATTGCAGGTGCAGTAACAGGCGACCGCCTAGGGAAAATAGGTATGGGAGATTTTAGGCAAACTATAGGTTCAGAAATGACAAAAGAATTGACCAATAGAGGCGTAGATAAAGCGGGAAAACTAAGGGCGCCAAGTAAAAAACGGTAATCTAGAATTGAAATGAGAGATTATTAATGAAAAATGAATTTTTTCTAACAATTTATATTGTATCAATTGCTTTAGCTCTTTCTTCTTGCAATTACTTTGAGCAAAAAAAGGTCGTGACTTGTGAGCCGATGGATAGCTTACCCAAGTTAGAACAGTGTGGCCAAAATAATGATATACGGAGTCAATATAACTTAGGCGCTCGATATTTGAATGGAGTGGAAGCACCGAAAGATTTAGAAAAGGCATTTTATTGGACCGAAAAAGCAGCCAAACAAGGTTATACTGCAGCAGAATCTAATTTGGGATGGCTATATTCCATTGGCGGAGGGGTAAAAAAAGATGAAAAAAAGGCAATTGAATGGACACAAAAAGCAATTAAAAAAGGGGATGTAATTGCCTATTCAAATTTAGGTTATTTTTACAGTCATGGCATAGGAGTACCTGTTGATTTCAAAAAAAGTGTGGAATATTACCAGCTTGCTGCAAATCAAGGAGTAGCAGAAGCCTATCAGAATTTAGGAGTGGCTTACTTAAATGGCAAAGGTGTGCCAAAAAATACCCAAAAAGCTTTAGAAATGATGAAGAAAGCTATCGATGGGGGTAGCCAAACTGCTATTTACAATTTGGGAAACATTTATTCTTCAATAGGAAAAAATGAGGAGGCAATTTTGTGGCTTCGGAAGGCAGCTGAATTAAATCTTGTCTTTGCTCAGGCTGATTTAGCAGGAAAGTTGGCTGAAAGCGCCAAAACAGAAGCTGAAAAACAGGAAGCTAAGCAGTGGTTAGAAAAAGCTCTGGCTCAAAATGAACCCTACGCTTATGCCGCAGCCGGCGTATTGTACTCTGAAAAAAATAATGTTTTCCCCATCAATGAGAAAAAAGCTTATGAGTATTATATGAAGGCAGCTGAATTAGGAGAAGAACAAGCCCAAACTCTCTTGGCATTGTGGTATTGGGAAGGAAGATATGTACCCAAAGACGAAATAAAAGCAGTGGAATGGTTTGAACGTGCAGCCAATAACGGTGAAATCAAAGCTGCTAGAAAATTAATAGAAATATATGAGCAAGGTAGCAAAAATATTCCAAAAAATAAAGCCAGAAAGCAATATTGGGAAAGCAAACTGACCGTCATTGAGTGAGTAAGCGTAGATTAGGTAAAAAACCTAACTTTCACAAAGGTCGTCTGAAAACTTTTAGACGACCTAATTTATGTACTTACAGTCGCGCTAACATTGCTACGAAGAAAATGGTTAGTTTGTTATCTAATTCAGATACTGAAATACAAAATTCTCATTTTCGTTTAGGTGTAAAGGTAGGAATGACTTACTTCCCTATGGGCATGGCGCCGCATCATACAAGTTATAAATCATACAGTTGGTTTTTCATACTATTAGAATAGCTAGGGGTAAACTAAAGATATTCATGATCAAATTGAGAATATTAAAAAAATGAAGCAAAAAAATTACTTCTTACTGATTGCTCAAATTTTGCTAAATCTTCCATCATTGATCTATGTGACCTTATGGATCATGAAGATATCAATAGTGATGGATGCAGAATTATTTTCATATTTACTTACATTCATTAGATTATCAAGCTATATTGCAAGTCTATTCTCAGTAGTCACTCTGATAAATTTACTTTTTATAAGAGATATGAAAACCCTACTGATTTCAGTACTCATAAGTATATTTACATTGTTATTCAGTGCATATACCTTAAGTTCATATGCCTGTAATTCTTTTTATGGATATTACATGTGTTTGGTTCGTGATTATATTTTTAAAATCATTCACTAAATAACAAGCACAATCCAAATAAGCAAGTATAAGTTAGATTTAAACAAAGGTCGTCTGAAAAACTTTCAGACGACCTAAAATACAGTCTCTAACACTGAAAAGCAAAGATGGCTAATTATCTAGATTTCAGCCTATAAAGAATCTCAGCGCCACAAGAAAGAATAATAAATGAAAAACTTATTTTATTGGCTATTGGCACTTCTTTTTCCCTATTTGATTATATATTTGGCACTCGGAGACACCATTTATCTTTTTCTGAAAGCAGGGTATATCGGATTGCCATATTGCTTTCCCTATATTTTTAAAACAGGCATACTACAAGGGGTATTATTTCTCATATTTTTCTTGGGCTTAATAGTCGTTTTATTTGCCAAAGGATTAAATTTGAGAAAGAAAATCTTAGGGAAAGTATTCATTTCCACATCCCTATTTTTATGGTTTCTTTTAGGGTTTATATGCCTAGGGATTCATATGTGAATTTATTGAAATGATCAACTCAATTGAAAATTGGAAAGTATCTGCTCCGTACTATGCCTAAGACTTTTAACTATGAAAACCTGAGTTTTATTCCAATCTAAATGATTCCCGTAAAATGTAATTCAGCAGCAACTAGATCCATTCAAATACAGCTCAAAAAGTATGCTACTGCTCTGGTAATAACGCCTGCAACAAATCGTTTCGATGTATTATTTAGCTCGTACAAGCTTAGAGGCTTTTCCTCATAAGTAATAAGTCTGCTTTGAACTGAATTTTCTTAGTTATCCGTGACAGCCCTTTGATTAAAACTGCAATTCGCCTTAAAAAAGTGCATCCATGAAGAAATTTATTAAATTAGCTTTAATATCTTTAGGCATAATATCTGCAATTATATTTATACCATTGCTGATATTAATGTTCAGCTATGATCAACATGCTGATCATTATTACAAAACTCCTGATGAGTTTTTAAATTCCAAGTCATTTTCTTGGTACATTGATATTTTTCCCAAAAGCAGTCGCAATATATTCTTGAGGACTTTTATTGAAACAAATGGAATGATCGTTATTTTTGAAGCAAATAAAGCGGATGAAATACCCTTTTCTCAACTTTATCCTATAACTTCTAAAGGAATAGACTATTTAAACGACTTCAATATTCCTGCTTCCCAAAAACAACCTTTTTTGGATAATGGTAAATTATATTGTTATTTTTATTCAAACAACTCTCCTTATTTGGTCAGTAAATACTATTCAAACAATCCTGATCTAGTACATTATATGTTTACATCACTCCGATCCAAGGAAGCTTTAGAGCTTTGTCCTTCAAATACCGTGAAAACACATTAGATCAATCCTGATTCAAATACCATCTCAGGCTTAGGATTCAAAAAACCATTATATTTTCTACATATACTGAAACATGGGCATCAATTCTATTATTAATATCTACTTGCCAAGTATTGCTTTATTCATTCTTTTTATTTTTCTTGTTATTGAGTGGAAAAACGACGTAGAACTGAGAAAAAGAATGAAAGATATGAATTTCTTTGAAAGAAATTATATTTTCCCTAATTATTTTTATATATATACTGCAATATGGACGATAACTCTATTAATTCTACTTATTCATGAACCATTTTTTTATTTTATGTTTTTATTTTGTTTATTATTCTCTGGGGGATTTATTCATACCGAAAGAAAAACAAGTCAATTGAGAAGTTTTATGTATGGAATGTATTACGGAACTCTATTTGTTCTCATAATCTGGTTGATTAATTTAAAACTGAATATAATTTCTTTGCCTGATTAAAAGGCAAGTGGAGGTTGCACTGAAAATCCGACATTTTTAGGTAATTTGATGGCCTTACTCCAAACTGCTTACTTGTTATGAGAATATACTTAAATAAACATCGTACCGCTTTATATAAAACACCCCGTCCTGATGGTGAAAAGCTGGAACAGGCATTACGGACAAAGTTTCATGCGGAGAAATCTTGTATGACTCAACTTTAGGTTATTTCAAGCAATTCCTCTTTAAAAGAAAAATATTATGTTTCTTACTAGCAAATAATATTGTTTGGGAATTTATCCTTCAATAGGTTATTGAGATCTAAATTTCCGTTAAAAAGGTCGTCTGAAAACCGTTTAAATCCAGTTAAACCGGTTTTCAGACGACCTTTTGTGTTGGAAATCGTGTTTACTTCAACGCTGCCAGACAATCCTTCACTAATGCCGGGCCTTTATAAATCATGCCGCTGTACACTTGGACGGCGGTTGCGCCGAGGCGGATTTTTTCGGCGGTGTCCTTGCCATTCATAATGCCGCCTACGCCGATAATCGGCAGCTTGCCGTCGATGTACTCCGCCAATATTTTCAGCACTTGGTTGCTTTTTTCGCGCACGGGCAGGCCGCTTAGGCCGCCCTGCTCGCCTGCGAGCGGATGGCTGCCGAGGCTTGATTTGTCGATGGTGGTATTGGTGGCGATGATGCCGTCCATTTCGACGGATTTGACGACGTGGGCGATGTCTTCAATTTGTGCTTCATCTAAATCGGGAGCGATTTTGACGGCGAGCGGGACGTATTTTCCGTGTGCGGCGGCAAGCTGTGCCTGTTTGTTTTTGAGGGCTTCGAGTAGCGCGCTCAGTTCGTCGCCACCCTGCAGTGCGCGGAGGTTTTTGGTGTTGGGTGAGGAAATATTGACGGTAATGTAACTTGCGTGTGCGTAGGCTTTTTCGAGGCAGATTAAATAGTCGTCGGCGGCGTTTTCGATGGGGGTGCCGGCGTTTTTGCCGATGTTGATGCCCAATACGCCTTGATAACGGCTTTTTTCGATGTTTTGAATCATGGCATCTATGCCGTGGTTGTTGAAGCCCATGCGGTTGATGATGCCTTGGTGTTCGGGAACGCGGAAGAGGCGCGGCTGCGGGTTACCGGACTGTGGTTTGGGCGTTACCGTGCCGATTTCGAGGAAGCCGAAGCCGAGCGCGCCCAATGCGTCTATGTATTCGCCGTTTTTGTCGAGTCCGGCAGCAAGCCCGACCGGATTGGGCAGGGTGATGTCCATGAGTTTGACGGGCTTGGTTCGGTTGTCGAAAATCGGAAGCAAACCGAGTTTGTACACTTTGTTGAGCGCGTCGAGAGTGAAATGGTGGGCTTTTTCGGCATCAAGTTTAAACAACAGGCTGCGGGCTAAGGAATACATGGGATTCTTTCGGATAATTGGCGAACTGCCGTATTTTACCCGAAACTGTTACTTGCCTGCGAAAAGGTCGTCTGAAACCTGATTTCCAGTTTCAGACGACCTTTTCTGTTTTATCCTTGCAAGTGTTTTGTTCAACTCAAGAGCATTTCCTGCATCAGCTTCATGCCCCATTGCCAGCCGCCGAGTGCGCCGTTGAGCGTGCCAGAGTGTGGCGACAGGAGGAGGCGGGCGTTCCACAGGTTTGCCCGTTCTTCCGCCCAGTTGCGCGGCGTGCCGTTTTGTTCGGCGATGACAAGCGCGGTGCGGCAGGGGCAACGGACGCGCTGGAAGGTGTGTATTTCATCGTCGGGGAAGGCTTCTGGACGCGGCGACACAAGGATGATGTTGACGATTTTTTTCTGTGTCAGGATGTCGGTTTGGTAGAGCCACGCCAGAAAAGCGGATACGCCTGCGCCGTGTGCGACGACGGCGATGTGTTCGCCGCTGATGCCTTCAAACGCTGTTTGAATATTTGCCTGCCATTGGGCGATGCTTTGATTGGCGGAAGCGGCAGCGGTTTGGACGACGGGATAGCTGACCGCCCAGCGGTCTATCCACATTTCTGCTTCGTCCGCGTCGCGTATCAAGAAAAGCGTCAGGTCTTCGAGTTCGAAAGTTCGCATTTCAGACGACCTATTTGAGCAAATCGTTGAGCGTAAAGGTAATCAAGAGCACGGCGGGGACACTTAAAACGGCGCAGGTGGCGAGGCAGATCAGGGTGTTGGCAATCAACCGCCAGCCTTTCCAGCCGAAACACTTGGCGGCAATCAGAAGACAGGGCAGCGAAAACAGCAGCCACACCAACGCCCAAAGCGGATTTGCGCGGGTCATTTCAACCCAGCCGGACATCCGCGCCAGCATGAATATCGTCCACACCAGCATAGGCAGTACAAACGCGGCGACCACCCATGCCGCGCCTATGCCGGTTTTACCGTTCACATTCCAATCGTATTTGCCGAAAACTTTATTGGGCAGCATAGTCGTACTCCACGACCAAAGGTGCATGGTCGGAAAATTTCTCGTCTTTATAAACATGCGCGGACACCGCTTTGGCGGCGAGTTCGGGCGTAACCATCTGATAGTCGATGCGCCACCCGACATCTTTCGCATACGCCTGTCCGCGGTTGCTCCACCAAGTGTAGCCCGGATTGTCAGGATAGAGCGTGCGCCACATATCCGTCCAGCCGAGCGTATGGATGACTTTGCCTATCCATTCGCGCTCTTCCGGCAGGAAGCCTGAGTTTTTCTGGTTGCCTTTCCAGTTTTTCAGGTCGATGTTTTGGTGGGCAATGTTCCAGTCTCCGCAAACGACAATGTCGCGCCCCTCCGCCTTCATGGCTTCAAGCATGGGGTAGAACGCATCCAAAAAGCGGTATTTCAATTCCTGCCGCTCCGGCGCGCTGGTGCCGCTGGGCAGATAAAGCGAAATCACCGACAACTTGCCGAAATCGCAGCGCACAAACCGCCCTTCCCTGTCGAATTCTTCAATGCCCATACCGATTTGCACATTGTCAGGCGCGCGTTTGCTGTACACCGCCACGCCGCTGTAACCGCGTTTTTCGGCGCAATGCCAATGGCCGTGCATCCCGTGCGGATTTTTCATTTCGTCGGACAAATCGGCTTCCTGCGCTTTGAGTTCCTGCACGCAGACAATGTCCGCGCCCGATGCGGCGATGTATTCGTAAAATCCTTTTTTGTAGGCGGAGCGGATGCCGTTGACGTTGGCGGAGATGATTTTCAGCATAATTTTGTGCTTTGGAATATTGGTTTGAGAAGAAAAAACGGATTGTAACCGATATAGAGGAATCGCTACAAAACCGCTCTTTCTTTTTGCTGCAACTGCTTATGAACGCTTCAACATTGCCTTTGCGGACCAACCATAAAAATAGGTCGTCTGAAAACGGATAACCAAACCGTTTTCAGACGACCTTTCCCCTTGGGGTGGTTCGACGATTCAAAATTTTGTGCTTTTTTCGTTTTTAAATACTTTCTGCTTGAGTAACAAGACCCGTAAGATGACCAACTTTACCGTGCCGTTGCTACACATTTGATATTTATGCCGAAAGTCGTGAAATTTTGAGTGTCTGCACCCCTTGTAAAAAAGTAAATGCAACTTTCACTTTTTATTGTTTTTGACCGGCAAACGTCCCTACGATTTTACCGACCTGATAAACACCGGCTGTCTCTGCGGCTGCGGAACCGAAGAAACCGCCGTGTATTTCTGCCGTCGGGGTGAC
The DNA here is from genome assembly GCA_916720585.1 of uncultured Neisseria sp. GTDB lineage: Bacteria > Pseudomonadota > Gammaproteobacteria > Burkholderiales > Neisseriaceae > Neisseria. Next base: position 2,166 of record CAKARM010000012.1, on the reverse strand, counting down.
GGAAGAAAATCTGTTGCCGTTGATATCCGCATCAACGGTGAGCGTTTTGTTGAAATAGCCGAGGCTGCCGCTGACTTTTTTGCTTTCGAAATCGGCAGTCAGACGGCCTGTACCGTATGCCTGCGCCAGAGTACCGCGCACGCTGACGGTCGATACGTCGTAAACTGCCTGTCCGATTTTCGGCATTTCTGCTTCACGGGTAAAATTACCGTTGAAGAAAGCGTAATTGTTTTGCGATTCGGTCTTCACGATGCCGGCAACCGCATCGGGTGTGCTGTGGTGCAGGACGTAATTGCCGCCAAAATTGGCAAGGCGTTTATTCTCCGAACCGCCGACGCTGTCCCGCCAGCCGTTTTTAAAACTCTCGCCTTGTACGGCTGCAAGATCAACCTCTACGCCTTCGATGGTAATTTTCTTCCAATCGGCATGATTGAATGCCACTGCGGAATCAGAAGCATTGGTTCCGCTGAAAAATTGTTTGCCGGATTCCGGTTTTTCCGACTTCGCAGCTACCGGCAATGCGGAAGCTGCGTCTGCCGAGGGCAGGGCTTGGGCAGATTTTGGAGCCTGTGTCGGCGTGGATTGCGTACTGGGGGAAGAGCTGCCGCCACCGCAGGCAGATAAGGCTGCAACACACATCAAAGCAAGATATTTTTTCATAATTTTGTTCTTAAAATTGTTATCTGACGAAGACAGGAACGCATTCTAAGCACAAACAATATGACTTTGTAATAAATATGCCAAACGAGCATTTTTTGCGACCAACGGCAATAATAAAGGCCGTCATAAAGTACTCATTTACTTTTCAGACGACCTTCTAACGACCTTTTTATCAGTGTTCAGCTACATTGTTGGCGCAAAGCTTTGTCACGCTCCATCTGCACATTAATCTTATTCACCAAGTCCTTATCCAACAATTGGCTCTCATAATGATCCTGCACCGCATCCAAAGTTTGGATACAGGCGGCTTTGTTGTTTGCCTGACGGTAAGCATCGGCGGCATCGTTGGCGGCAGTCACCGTTTCAATCGGATTGAGGAAATCGCTGCACTGTTTCAGATAATTTTGTTTGATGTCCGCAGCCTGTTCGAATTTTCCTGAACGTAAGGTCGTCTGAAAACGGTTTTCCATCTTTTTGACACCTTGTTGCGAACAAACCTGCGGCAGTTTGTAATACTCCGACGGGAAAGATACGCCCGCGCCGCAATAATTTTCGCAGCCCTCGGCATCCACTTTTACCTCATCTCCCTTGAATTGAAACGATATTTGGCAACCTTCCCCATCTTTCCAAACCTTATTCTTATCCATTTTGCCTTGCGCGCCACATATATGCCCGCGTTCGTTGGCAGATTCAATATTGAACTGATTGCCGTTGATTTTCAGCCAGTCGTGGGCAATGGGCTGTTTCGTCCTGTACTCCGCGGCAAATGCCACGCTGCCCATACTCATCGCCAAAACCAAACATAAAATCTTTTTCATAGATATTCCTTTTCATTAAACAATACAGCCTGCCTGCCAAAGAGGTCTAAATAGTACCCATACCGATTAGGCAAAGCCAGTTTGCTATAATACTACCATTTTTATTCTCACCGACATCTGCCCGTACCATGCCTCATCCCGATTTCTCCCAAACCCTCTCCAAAGACCGCCATTTCCTACGTTCCGCCTTCAAAAATCCCAACAAATACGGCGGCTTGTCCAAAGTCGAAGAAAAATACCAAAAATCGCACGAAATCTTTTTGAAGCGTTTGGCCGCCTTGCCCAAACCCGAGTTCGACAACACCCTGCCCGTTCACGAAAAGCTCGAAGAAATCAAAAAAGCCGTTGCCGAAAATCAGGTAACGATTATTTGCGGCGAAACCGGTTCGGGCAAAACCACGCAGTTGCCCAAGATTTGTTTGGAACTCGGGCGCGGGGCGGCGGGGCTGATCGGGCATACCCAGCCGCGCCGTTTGGCTGCGCGCTCGGTGGCGGAGCGGATTGCCGAAGAATTGAAATCGGAAATCGGCAGCGCGGTCGGCTATAAAGTGCGCTTCACCGACCACACCTCGCGCGATGCCTGCATCAAGCTGATGACCGACGGCATTCTGCTGGCGGAAACGCAGACCGACCGTTATCTCGCCGCCTACGACACGATTATCATTGACGAAGCGCACGAACGCAGCCT
>CAKARM010000011.1:0-15794 GCA_916720585.1 uncultured Neisseria sp. | reverse complement strand
GCGAACCGTATTGTCTGATTACGCCCGATTTGACGATGCGCTACTGTCCTATTTTGATTTTAATTGACTATATATAAGTGGACAGTCAGACTGGGTAATTTTGTTGGGCAGAAAATGGAAGATGGCGGAAGTCATCGATAAAATCGGTATCACAAGAAAGCCAGTGCAAAAGCGGACAGATAGTCATGGATGGGTTTAAAATCAACGCGAAAATCAAGATAGCAACTTCTTGAAAATATTTAAAGATATGGCTTTCATCATATCGTTCTCCGTTTTTCTGACAAATCATACTTCTATCGACACATCGCCTTCCAATAATGAATTACGACATCACTTTTTTCACCCTATTTCTACTCGGCTTTTTCGGCGGTACACATTGTGTCGGAATGTGCGGCGGGTTGAGTAGTGCGTTTGCGTTGCAGCTTCCGCCGCATCTTAATCGGTTGGGACTGATTGTCCTATTGAATTTGGGACGCATCAGCAGCTATGTATTGATAGGTTTGATTGTCGGGCTGGTCGGGCAAGTCGGTATTTCTTTGGATGATACGCGCTGGCTGCAAAACGGCCTGTATATTGCGGCGAATATTTTGCTGTTGCTGTTGGGGCTGTATCTGGCGGGTCTTTCTACGGCGGCTACGCAAATTGAGCGCATAGGTAGACCGATATGGAAACGTTTGAATCCGATTCTGAACCGACTGCTGCCGATTAAATCCGTTCCGGCTTGTTTCGGCGTAGGCATGTTGTGGGGATGGCTGCCTTGCGGCTTGGTGTACAGCGCCTCATTGTATGCTTTAGGCAGCGGCAATGCGGTGCAGGGCGGGCTGTATATGTTGGCTTTTGCACTGGGAACGTTGCCGAATTTGTTGGCAATGGGGATTTTTGCAGCACAATTGAAAACACTTTTACAACGCAGAGCCATCCGTCTGTGCGCCGGACTATTGGTCGCGGGCTGGGCGGTTTTCCGTTTGGCGGTAATGCTTTGAGTCTGGCACTGAAACGCCTTTCAAAAGGGTAGGGTTCATACATTAAAGGTCGTCTGAAAAACCGTTTTCAGACGACCTTTATTCATTACTTGCAACGGCGGCGTTATAGTGGATTAACTTTAAACCAGTACGGCGTTGCCTCGCCTTAGCTCAAAGAGAACGATTCTCTAAGGTGCTGAAGCACCAAGTGAATCGGTTCCGTACTATCTGTACTATCTGTACTGTCTGCGGCTTCGTCGCCTTGTCCTGATTTAAATTTAATACACTATATTTCATCGCAGCTTCAACTCAAGCCGCCGGCAGCCATCCGCGTATGCGTTTTTCCATTGCGTCAGCACTCAAGCCCAAATCGTCCAAAAGTTTTTTCGGGTCGCCGTGTTCGGTTACGGTATCGGCAACGCCCAAAAGTAAAACGGGTTTGCAGATGCCGTGTTTCGCCAACACTTCCAGCACCGCGCTGCCTGCGCCGCCTTGTTCGGCGTTTTCTTCGGCGGTAACAATGTAGTCGTGGCTTTGGGCGAGGCGGACGATGAGTGCCTCGTCTATCGGTTTGACGAAGCGCATATCGGCGACGGTGGCGTTCAGTTTTTCGGCAACCGCCAATGCGGGGGCGACCATGCTGCCGAAGGCGATGAATGCGGTTTTCTCGCCTTGGCGGCGGATGACGCCTTTGCCGATGGCTACAGTTTCGAGGCCGTCTGAAACGGGCGTGCCTGTTCCCGTACCGCGCGGATAGCGGACGGCGGCGGGGGCGTCTGCCTGATAGCAGGTCGAAAGCAGCAGGCGGCATTCGTTTTCATCGCTCGGCGCGGCGACAATCATGTTCGGCACGCAGCGCAAGAAGCTCAAATCGTACAAACCAGCATGGGTCGGGCCGTCTGCGCCGACGATGCCCGCACGGTCGACGGCAAACAAAACGGGCAGGTTTTGCAGGGCGATGTCGTGCACCAGTTGGTCGTAGGCGCGCTGGAGGAAGGTGGAATAAATGGCGACGACGGGCTTCATGCCTTCGCAAGCCAAACCGCCGGCAAAGGTAACGGCGTGCTGCTCGGCAATGCCGACATCGAAATAGCGGTCGGGGAATTGTTGTTCGAATTCGACCAGTCCGCTGCCCTCGCGCATAGCGGGGGTAATCGCCGCCAATCGGGAATCAGCCGCCGCCTGGTCGCACAGCCATTTGCCGAACACTTGCGTATAGGTCGGTTTGGCGGCGGGTTTGTTTTCTTTTTCAGGCGACGTTGCGGTTTTGAGGTCGTCTGAAACGTCTTTGGGCAGGTTGGCGACGGCGTGGTATTTGACGGGGTCGTTTTCGGCGAGTTTGTAGCCGTTGCCCTTTTTGGTGATGACGTGCAGCAGTTGCGGGCCTTTGCGGCCGCGCAAATCTTTCAATACGTCAACCAGATGCTCGACGTTGTGGCCGTCAACGGGGCCGGTGTAGCGGAAACCGAAGTTTTCAAACAAAGACAGCGACTGCTTGGCGTGTTCGGCTTCGCCCGCCAGCGTTTTGATTTTGTGCTCGACTTTTTGGGCAAGCTCCATCGCGCCGGGCAGCTTGTCCAAAACCTTGCTCGATTGCGCCTTGATGGTGCTCAACACGCCGCGCATATCGCGCACGACGTTGCTGGCGAGGTATTTCGGTAGCGCGCCGACGTTGGGGGAAATCGACATTTCGTTGTCGTTGAGGATGACCAGCAGGTTCACGTCCATATCGCCCGCGCAGTTCAAGGCTTCAAACGCCTGACCCGCCGTCATCGCGCCGTCGCCGATAATGGCGACGCTGCGGCGGTCGCTGCCCAAGAGTTTGTCTGCCGCCGCCATGCCCAAAGCCGCGCCGATGGAGGTGGAGGAATGCCCTACGCCGAACGCGTCGTATTCGGACTCGCTGCGTTTGGGGAAACCCGCCAAGCCGCCGTAGCGGCGCATGGTGTGCATCCGGTTTTTGCGGCCGGTGAGGATTTTGTGCGGATAGCTTTGATGGCCGACATCCCAAACCAAATGGTCTTCGGGCGTGTCGTACACATAGTGCAGGGCGATGGTCAGCTCGACCGCGCCCAGATTGCTGGCGAAATGCCCGCCGGTTTTGCCTATCGAATCCAGCAGAAACTCCCGCAGCTCGGCGGCGACTTGGGGCAACTGTTTTTTATCCAGACGGCGCAAATCTTGCGGGCTGCCGACGGTATCGAGTAGCGGAGTGTGGCTCATGGTGTGTCTTTGCAGGCTTATTTGTGTATAGCGGGCAATTATAGCAAGAGTTTAGAAAGACGTGGGTTTCCTGCCGGAGGTCGGGTATCGCCGTTAAGCCGTTGTCTGCCGATGGACGCGGCGTTTGGGAATGTGTGTAAGGGTCGTCTGAACATGAAATTACACGCCCCGTATGCTACAATCAACAGATAATCCCATCGGTACCGACATCATGAAACCCCATAAAAAAGGCAATATTTTCATCATCTCCGCCGCTTCCGGCACGGGCAAGACCACGCTGGTTTCCCGTCTTTTGAAAAACAACGCCGATTTGCGCGTCTCCGTATCGCACACCACCCGCCAGCCGCGCGAAGGCGAGCAGCATGGCGTGCATTATCATTTTGTTCCCAAAGAGGAATTTGAATCTTTAATCAAACAAAAAGCCTTCCTCGAACACGCAAACGTTTTTGGCAACTATTACGGAACCAGCATCGCGGGGGTCAATTCCCTTAGCGAAGAGGGTTACGATGTGATTTTGGAAATTGACGTGCAAGGTGCGGCGCAGGTGCGTAAGTCGCTGCCCGAAGCGAGCAGCATCTTCATCCTGCCGCCTTCGTTCGAAGTCCTTGCCGAACGCCTTATCGGGCGCGGCACCGACAGCGAGGAAGTCATCCAAACCCGCCTCTCCAAAGCGCGTCACGAAATCGAACAATCCGTCCTGTTTGACTATATTGTCGTCAACGATGATTTGGATAGGGCAGAAGCCGATTTGCTCCACATCATCAAAGCAGGTCGTCTGAAAAAATCTTCCCAGCAAGGATTTATCTCAAACCTGTTGGAAAATTCCTGAAAAACAGCGAAAATACGCATTTACATTCCATCACAAATTAATAGAAAGAAAGCAAACATGGCCCGTATCACCACTGAAGACTGCACAGGCAAAATCCCCAATCATTTCGACCTGACCCTCGTCGCCGCCCGCCGCGCGCGCCAGCTTGAAAACGGCAACGCTCCTATGGTTGACGACATCCGCAACAACAAACCGACCGTTACCGCCCTGCGCGAAATCGCCGCCGGTCAAATCGGTACCGAACTGCTGACCCGCAACAAATAATACCGGCAGGCAAAACCTGCCCAACCGCCGCGCGGATTGTATCGGCGCGACACATCCGACCGATACAGTCTGACGGCTCAAAACAAAACACACACCGAAGGCCGTCTGAAATGCCCGCCCCCCAGCCCACTGCCCCCTACGACGCGCTGACTGCCGAAGCCCGCGAACTTTTGTTCCGTACCGCCTCCTATCTCAGCCCATCCGAACAGGCCGAGCTTGAAAAAGCCGTCGCCTACGCCTTTCACGCCCATGACGGACAAACCCGTAAAAGCGGCGAACCCTACATTACCCACCCCCTTGCCGTCGCCACGCAACTTGCGTTGTGGCACATGGACATACAAGGCTTGTGCGCGGGCGTGATGCACGACGTACTCGAAGACACGGGCGTATCCAAAATCGAAATGGCGGCAGAATTCGGCGAAACCATCTCCGAGATGGTGGACGGACTTTCCAAACTCGAAAAACTCAAATTTGAAGATCATGCCGAGCATCAGGCGGAAAGTTTCCGCAAGCTCATCCTCGCCATGACCAAAGACGTGCGCGTGATCGTCGTCAAACTCGCCGACCGCCTGCACAATATGCGCACGCTCGGCTCCATGCGTCCCGACAAACGCCGCCGCATCGCCAAAGAAACCCTCGAAATCTACGCCCAAATCGCCAACCGCATCGGCTTGAACAACGCCTACCAAGAGCTTCAGGATTTATCGTTTCAAAACCTCCACCCGAACCGCTACGAAACCCTTAAAAAAGCGATGGACAACAGCCGCAAAAACCGCCGCGACGTCGTCGGCAAAGTTTTGCGTGCCTTCAGTCAGCGTTTGGTCGGCGCGAACATCGAAGCCAAAATCAAAGGTCGGGAAAAAAACCTGTACAGCATCCATCAAAAAATGTTGGCGAAAAAATTGCGATTTGCCGAAGTCATGGACATTTACGGATTCCGCGTCATCGTCAACAGCATTCCCGCGTGTTACGCCGCACTGGGCGCGCTGCACAATCTCTATCAGCCCAAACCCGGACGCTTCAAAGACTATATCGCCATCCCCAAAAGCAACGGCTACCAAAGCCTGCACACGACCTTAGTTGGTCCTTACGGCTTGCCCATTGAAGTCCAAATCCGCACGCGCGAAATGGATGCCGTAGCCGAAGGCGGCATTGCCGGCCACTGGATATACAAATCCGGCGAAAACACCGTCGATCAAGCCGTCCTCCATACCAACCAATGGCTCAAAAACATCCTCGATTTGCAAGCCAGCAGCGCGAACGCCATCGAATTCCTCGAACACGTCAAAGTCGACCTGTTCCCCAACGAAGTCTATATCCTGACACCCAAAGGCAAAATCCTCACCCTGCCTAAAGGATCGACGCCCATAGACTTCGCCTACGCCGTCCACACCGACATCGGCCACAAAACCGTCGCCGCCCGCATCAACAACACCATGATGCCCCTGCGCACCAAACTCAAAACCGGCGATTCCGTTGAAATCATCACATCCGAACACGCCAAGCCCAATCCGGCATGGCTGAATTTCACCGTTTCCAGCCGTGCGCGCAGCGCCATCCGCCAATACGTCAAAAACCTCAACCGTCACGACGCCATCATCCTCGGCGAAAACCTCCTGCAAAAAGCCCTGTCCAGCCTGTTGCCCAAAGACGTATTGCTTTCAGACGACCTCAAAGAAAAATACCTCGCCGACCTCAACGACAAACAAACCTCATTTGAAGAAGTCCTCTACAACGTCGGTATGGGGCATACCCTGCCCGTGTACGTCGCCATGCACATCGCTGAACTGGCAGGGCAGCACTTCGGCAGCGAAGTCAAACTCAGCCCCATCAAAGTCAACGACCAAGAAACCGGCCGCATCCATTTTGCCGAATGTTGCCACCCCGTCCCGGGCGATTCCGTCCGCGCCCTTTTAGTTAAAGACAAAGGCATGATTATCCACCGCGATACCTGTCCGACCCTGCTTAAATCCGATCCCGAGCAGCAGCTTGACGCGAACTGGGAAGGCATAGGCAGCCATACCTACCGCACCGGGCTCAGCATCCAGTCCGAAGACGCCCATGGCCTGCTCGCCCTTATGGCGCAAGCCATCTCTAACTCCGGCGCGGACATCGAGTCCGTCGAAACCCCCAATAAAGCGCTGGCAGGTACGGAAGGATTCGTCGAATTCAAGTTCATCATCAAAGTGAAGGATTTGGCGCAAATCAACCAAATTATTCACAACCTGCACGCCATTCCCCAAGTGCGCAAAGTGGTTCGAAGCTAACGGAAGAAGGGCGGTAAAGCCGATGCCGTTTTGCCGCCAGATAGGGTTTAAGCCTTCTTAAAATCCGGAAGATACTTTCGCAAAATCAGTAAGACGTGCGAAATACCACAGACGCGCGAAATACCACAAAGGTCGTCTGAAAACCAATATTCAAGGTTTTCAGACGACCTTTAAACTTGACAGAAACGACGCAATCAAAGATAATCCCACAATTCATTTGCAGCCGCATCGACGGCATACCCGGCGCCAAGCCGACTTGTTAGGAGGTGATGTTTACATCACGGCGCGTATCCCGCCGGTCGCAAGACACCCGAGATACAAACAACCACTTTTTGACAAACCGCCCCTTTTTACCTTTCTCCCTTTCGGCGGTTTGAAACCAGAATTCAATTTAAAGGAAATAAAATGCCTGCAATCCGCGTTAAAGAGAACGAACCCTTCGAAGTAGCCATGCGCCGTTTCAAACGTGCCGTAGAAAAAACCGGTCTGCTGACTGAGCTGCGCGCCCGTGAAGCTTACGAAAAACCGACTACCGAGCGCAAACGCAAAAAAGCCGCAGCCGTAAAACGCCTGCAAAAACGCCTGCGCAGCCAACAACTGCCTCCTAAAATGTACTAAACATCAATTGCAGGTCTGCCCTGTGATGCCGAAACACACCGCAAGGCTTGACCTGCGGTGTGTTTTGTTTTTCAGACGACCTGTAAGGCAAGGGGTCGTCTGAAAAATAGAGAATCCCTAAGGCAGTATGTGCAATACCATCTTCCATTTTTCCTGAAAGTCATCCTATGAGCCTGAAAGTACAATTAACCGAAGACATGAAAACCGCGATGCGTGCCAAAGATCAAACTGCTTTAAGCACTATCCGCCTCATTAATGCCGCCATCAAACAATTTGAAGTAGACGAGCGCACCGAAGCCGATGACGGCAAAGTAATTGCCATCATCACCAAAATGGTCAAACAGCGCAAAGACAGCGCCAACATCTACGCCGAAGCAGGCCGTCAGGACCTGGCAGACAAAGAAAATGCCGAAATCGAAATCCTGCACCGCTACCTGCCACAAATGATGTCTGCCGAAGAAATCCGCACTGCCGTGGAAACCGTAATCGCCATGACCGGAGCTTCCGGAATGGCTGACATGGGCAAAGCCATGGGCGTGTTGAAAACCCAGTTGGCGGGCAAAGCCGATATGGGTGAAGTCAACAAAATCCTCAAAGCTGCGCTGACTTCATAATTGAATACCGACCGCTTTGGACGGATTCAAGAACGACAAAAAGGTCGTCTGAAAATGGAATTCCCGTTTTCAGACGACCTTTTTTAAGCTTAGGCTTACCGTTTGCCGATATTGTGAAATATCTTGCCCATATCGTTTAAGAAACGGGGTTCGCGCTGGATCAGGTAAACAATCAAGGGGATATTGCCGATAGCGACGATCAGGTAAAGCAGGGAAATGCTGTCGAACAGCATCAAGAGTACCGCGCTTAAAATGGCAGCCGATACCATGAACACGCCATTGATAATGTTGTTGGCGGCGACGGCGTGGGCGCGGAAGGATTCGCTGCTGGCGGTTTGCAGCCAAGTGTAGAGCGGGACGGAGAAGAAGCCGCCGAAGAAGCCGATCAGCGTCATGACGAGCATGACGGGATACGCCATGCCTTGCGACAAGAACCAGGTGATGCCGTTGAGTTCGGTAAAGCGTTGCCCTTGGGTCAGCCATACCAAAATCAAGCCGAATATGGTCAAACCCGTCGTGCCGACGGTTACCAAGCCCAAGAGCAGGCGTTCGTGGCTGAGTTTGGCGCACAACACCGAGCCGGCGGCGATGCCGATGGAGAATAGGGCGAGCATGAGGTTGAAGACGTTGTCGTTGCCGCCCAAATGGATTTGCGTGAAAGTCGGCAGTTGGGTGGTGTACACCGAGCCGATAAACCAAAACCATGAAATGCCGATGATGGATGTGAAGACGGAATCATATTGCGCGGTTTCGCGTAGGAGCGCGTGCGTGCCTTTGACGATGTTCCATTCGATTTTGGTGTTGGGGGCTTTGGCGGGGACGTTAGGCATGAAGAAGCTGGTCAGCGTGCCGCCGATGGCGACGAGCAATACTAAGATGCCGACGACGGAGGGCGGCAAGCCTGCGACGGACGTGCCTAAAATCTGACCGAACAAAATGGCGATGAACGTTCCCGATTCGATCAGGCTGTTGCCCATAATCAGCTCTTTGTCGTTGAGGTAATCGGGCAGGATGGCGTATTTCAGCGGGCCGAACAGCGTCGATTGCGCGCCCATGCAAAACAGGCAGACCAAGAGCAGCGGGGCGGACTGGATATAGAAGCCGAACGCCGCCACCGCCATGATGACGATTTCCAATACTTTGATCCATCGCGCCAAGACGGCTTTGTCGAATTTGGTGCTCAGTTGTCCTGACAGCGCGGAAAACAGGAAATAGGGCAGGATAAACAGCAACGCGCCCAAGTTCAGCATTTGGCTGGCGGGCAGAAAGTTGTTTTTGCCCAAACCGTAGAAGCTGATCATCACAAACAGCGCGGTTTTGAACATATTGTCGTTGAACGCGCCCAGAAATTGCGTGCCGAATAATGGGGCAAAACGGCGGCTGGTCGGGAAATTCAGATTGTCTTTTTTGAGGCTCATTTTTCGGATTCTTGTTCTTCTTTTTCTATTTCGTTTTCAAGCAGCTTGTCGGTGGAATCGTCGTCCATCAGGATGCGGTGTGCCGGTCCTTCGAGATCGTCAAACTGTCCGTTTTTGCCCGACCACCAGAAAAAATAGCCGATGGCAAACGCCAAAATAATGCTGATGGGCACTAAGATAAACATACTTTCCATCACATCGCTCCGGTCAAATCGGTTAAGACAAAAGTCTGTCCCGATACGGTCAGATATTCGTTGCGCAGCGAGCCGACGGGGGCGTCGTCAAAAAACAGCTCGATACGGTCTTTCACGACGCGCCAATATTGCGGAATCTCGGTTTGCCCGAAAGGCGCCAAAACCTCCGCCGCCACGTCTTCTTCACTTTGCAGCTTGACGGCGAAACGCCCGCTCTGCGGCTGCGTTTCGGATTCATCATCCGGCAGCATGATGAAAAAGCCCACATGGGCGCCTTGTTGCGTATGGATACTGAAATAGTGCATATCAAAGAATCTTAAAAGGCTGCCGCTGTTTTCAGACGACATAGTGAATACAAAAACTTTCTAAATGTAACAGTTTGACACGCCCCTGCAAAGGGCTTTACGCCCCCGCGTTCGACAGGTCGTCTGAAAACCAACCGTTTCCCTTTAAACATCAATATCTTCCTTTATCGCTTTCCGCCTGCTCCAAGTCAAACATTAAGCCAAGCAGCCGCCCCCGTTTTTTGCTAGAATAGCGCGGTTTACATTCATCAACCGATTTCAGACGACCCCGTCCAACCGGCGGCGGCAGAAACCACACGGAAAGCAATATTCATAAAGTTGCCCCATTCCGAATGTAGCAGTCATTTTTCTTTCATAGATTTTACGCCACCAACCGATACGGTCTGCCGCGCAGATGCCCGGCTCGAACCTCAAGCGCATCCACTATGCCTGCGGGAGATGTTTGGCGGTATATCGACGACAAAGAACAGATTGCCGATACTGCCTACACAGGTCGTCTGAAACCTTCAGGAGCCACAACAAATGACCCAAAAACTCATCTTAGTTTTGAACTGCGGCAGCTCATCCCTCAAAGGCGCCGTACTGGATAACGACAGCGGCGAAGTCCTGCTCAGCTGCCTTGCCGAAAAACTCAACCTGCCCGACGCTTACATCACGTTCAAAGTAAACGGCGAAAAACACAAAGTCGACCTGTCCGCCAAGCCTGACCACACCGGCGCAGTTGAAGCGCTGATGGAAGAACTCAAAGCCCACGGCCTCGACAGCCGCATCGGCGCCATCGGCCACCGTGTCGTCAGCGGCGGCGAGTTGTACAGCGAATCCATCCTCGTTGACGACGAAGTTATCGCCGGCATCGAAAAATGTATTCCGCTCGCTCCTCTGCACAACCCCGCGCACCTCTTGGGTCTGCGTGCTGCACAAAGCATTTTCAAAGGCCTGCCCAACGTTGTCGTGTTCGACACCGCTTTCCACCAAACCATGCCGGAACACGCCTACACATACGCGATTCCGCATGAACTGTATGAAAAATACGGCTTGCGCCGCTACGGCGCGCACGGTACCAGCTACCGTTTCGTTGCCGACGAAACCGCACGCTTCCTCGGCAAAGACAAAAAAGACCTGCGCATGGTGATTGCCCACTTGGGTAACGGCGCGTCCATTACCGCCGTCGCCAACGGAGAATCACGCGATACCAGCATGGGACTGACCCCGCTGGAAGGCCTCGTGATGGGTACGCGCAGCGGCGACATCGATCCCGCAGTCTTCGGCTTCCTCGCTGAAAACGCCAACATGACCATCACTCAAATCACCGACATGTTGAACAAAAAATCCGGCCTGCTCGGCTTGTCCGGCCTGTCCAACGACTGCCGTACCATCGAAGAAGAATCCGGCAAAGGCCATCCCGGCGCGAAACTCGCCCTGGACGTCTTCATCTACCGCCTCGCCAAATACATCGGCAGCATGGCTGTGGCAGCCGGCGGCCTGGACGTGCTCGTCTTCACCGGCGGTATCGGCGAAAACTCCGACATCATCCGCGAGCGCGTACTCGGCTACTTGGGCTTCCTCGGTCTGAAAGCCGACCACGAAGCCAACCTGAAAGCCCGCTTCGGTAACGCCGGCGTGATTACGACTGCCGACAGCGCAGCCGTCGCCGTTGTTATCCCGACCAACGAAGAATTGATGATTGCACACGACACCGCCCGTCTGAGCGGCCTGTAATACAGTAGTCATCCGATAAAAAACCTGCCGAAAACGGCAGGTTTTTTGTTGGTGCGGTAAAAAAAAGCATGATTTGTCTGTATGACCTGCTTCGCGATTTTTTCTCCATCGTCAAACGAAAGGAGAGGGCGTAGGTTTTTCTGCTTCGTATCCACTATATTCATCCCGATTTCCTCCCTCTCGGCAAGAGCCGCGATAAGTTGCTTTCCATTAAAAAGGTCGTCTGAAAAACATTTTCAGACGACCTTTTTCATCGCTATTGCTTCACAGGCTTCAAAGTCGGCAAAACCGTATCCCAAATTGCAAGGACTTCGGCTTCGCTGCGCTTCGTCCCGTCTTTTTTCTCCGCGCCAAACTGCATCATGATGCGCGGATCGCCGCCGTCGCATTCCCAAAAGAACATATATTTGTTGCCGCCCCATTTCACCAGTTTTTCCTCGCCCGACATGCCGTTGATGGTGCGTTTGCCTTGGCGGATGGTGCGGGTTAGCGCTTTAACCATTGCGCCTTTCCCCAGATTTACCTTACGTTGCAGCAGCGTCGGCTCGCCTGCTTTCAACACATCTCCGTCAATTAAGACTTACTTGGAAAGCAAGGCTTATCTACTGCCAGAAAACTACCCAATTGACCTCCTGCTGGAGATACTTTATAACAGTTTAGGGTTTTTGGTAATCCGATATCTTTATATAGATATGCCATCATCACTTTTAATGGAAAAAGGATTGGAACAGATAGAATTTATCATGGGGCAGGGAGGAATAAAATGTTGAAAGATATTTGCACACCTAAGTTTTTACGGGAACTATTTGGACGGAAAACAAACCTGATAACCATAGCTGTCACGATGACCTTCTCTATTCTGGTAACTGGATTACTCTGGCGTCTTTCCTTGCCAGATCAGAATTGGCCGTTATGGCAAATCATCACTTTTTGCCTCTTATCTGTAGATATCAGCGGAGGAGTGATCGCTAATTTAACTCAAGGAACTAATCATTATTATCAGGAGTCCGCAAAGCGACGATATATTTTCCTCCTGATTCATATTCAACCCTTACTTCTAGCTCTACTTTTTAATCAATCTTTACTAACCTGTACTATGGTCTGGCTTGGTGCGATGATAGGAGCTCTATTTGTTAGCGAACTACTGAAAGATTGCAGAGAGCAAGCATTAATTGGTGCTTCTATGGCGGGGGTGGGTTGCATTCTTCTTGTTAGTTACAGTAAATTGCCAATCAGTATGACAGCTCTTTTATCACTTTATCTGATTAAACTTCTATTCGCTTTTAGTGTAAATCACTATGCGACCGCTTGTAGTAAAGATTATAAATAAAAGTATGTGAGTCTAAAATAGAATGATGAACAGAAAGGAATCTCCATATTGAAAAGAATCTTTATATTTATCCTTAAAACAATCACTTGGTTAGTAGGGTTTTTAGCTCTGGCCTTATTGGCTATCTTTCTCTATCACCGCTTTCAAATAGCTCAGGAAAGCAAACTTATTGAGAAGCCGATTGGTCAGCTAGTCGAGGTAGAGGGTAAGAAGCTTAATGTCTACACTGCTGGCAAGGGCAAGAAGACCTTGGTTTTTCTAGCAGGTCTAGGTACCAATGCTCCGGTGTTGGATTTCAAGGCTCTTTATTCCAAGCTGGAGGATGATTATCGCATCGTCGTGGTAGAACGTCTGGGCTATGGTTACAGCGATGATGGAAACGATGGCCGCTCATTGGATAGGCAAGTGGAGCAGACCCGTAATGCCCTCAAAGCTGCTAAGATATCTGGACCTTATGTCTTGGTACCGCATTCAATTGCCGGTTTAGAAACGATTCACTGGGCCAATCATTACCCAGAAGAAGTAGAAGCTATTATCGGGCTGGATATGACCATGCCTCATACAGAGGTGGTCGACCAGCAGAAATTTTATGGCTCTTATCAGACTATCCAGCTGGGGAGAATGCTAGGCTTGGCTCGTCTACCGATTTTCTTTGATGAAAATAGCAGCCCAGCCATAAAGTCTAGGGCCCTCAATGATCAGGAAAAAGCTATCTTTAAAGCCTTGTTCCACCGGCGGTCAATCACCCAGGCGGTCATGAACGAAGTCAAGAATCGGAAGAAAAATGTTGAAACGATTAATAAAGAACCCGTGCCACAGATTCCGACTCTTATCTTTGCAGCTGTCCAAAAAGGCGGAGAAGCTCCCAAGCTGGAAAAAGAGTTTGTCGCGCAGAATGCCCAAGCCAAACTTGTAACATTAGAAGGCTCCCACTATATCCATGACGAAAAGCCAAAGGAAATCGCCCAGCAAATAAAGGAATTCTTGAAATAATGAATCTTGTAAAGTATTTACATTTCAGTTAGACTAAAGTTCCTGTAAAAAATAAATACTTGAAAAAGGCTGAGACGTTATTGTCTCAGCCTTAGTTTATTTCACGGATGCGCGGTTAGTCGCGATAACTTCCTTAATAAGCGACAGCGTGGTCAAACGGATGGACATAAATAATAAGCTCCGTGATAGATAGGGGTCGTCTGAAAGTATAGTTTATTCAGACGACCTTTGTCATAAAACGGGCTTGGCGGTATTTATCCGACATGGGCGGGTGTTTCGCGCGTCCGCAAGATGGGCGGTATGGCGATAATGCCGGTAGGGGAAATGACGGTTTGGCTTTATAATCTGATTCATTCTTTTCAGGCAGACCATTATGGAACACGATTCAAACGAAACCATGCGCCTTTCCAAGCGTATGGCGCAATTGGGCTTATGCTCGCGCCGCGAGGCTGACGGCTACATCGAGCAAGGCTGGGTCAAGGTCAACGGGCAAACCGCCGTACTCGGTCAGAAAGTAACCGAACGCGATCGCATCGACCTCAACCGGCAGGCGCATGAAAGACAGGCGGAGCGCGTTACCATCCTGCTCAACAAACCCGTCGGCTACGTCAGCGCGCAGGCGGAAAAAGGCTACAAATCCGCTGCCGAGCTGATTACTGCCGACAACCGTTGGGAAGGCGACGACAGCCGCATTCCGTTCAGCGAAAAACATAAATTCGGCTTGGCGCCCGCCGGCAGGCTGGACATCGATTCCGTCGGATTGCTGGTGTTGACGCAGGACGGCCGCATCGCCAAGCAGCTTATCGGCGAAAACAGCGGCAGCGAAAAAGAATATCTCGTGCGTGTGCGCGGCAAATTGGACGAAAAAGGACTTGCCTTGCTTAACCACGGATTGAGTCTGGACGGAGAGAAACTGCGCCCCGCCAAAGTAGAATGGCAAAACGAGGACCAACTGCGTTTCGTGTTGAAACAGGGCAAGAAGCGGCAAATCCGCCGTATGTGCGAACTCGTCGGTTTGCGCGTAATCGGGCTGAAGCGGATTCGGATGGGTAAAGTCAAACTGGGCAAACTGCCGCCCGGCAAATGGCGTTATCTGCGAGCGGATGAGTCGTTTTGATTGGATTTGAACTTGGGAATGACGGCAAGAGGTCGTCTGAAAACGTCACTGTATCCGTTTTATAAAGATAAGAATATGAATTTAGAAACCAAAATCCCGCCGCCGGCGGTATGTTTTATCTGCGCATTGCTGAT
The DNA here is from genome assembly GCA_916720585.1 of uncultured Neisseria sp. Lineage (GTDB taxonomy): Bacteria > Pseudomonadota > Gammaproteobacteria > Burkholderiales > Neisseriaceae > Neisseria. The sequence continues at coordinate 807 of CAKARM010000011.1, read as the reverse complement.
GTATGCCTCTGCGCAAGTATCCGCGCTGGCAGGCATGCTGCCGCACTTTCCGATATTGCTGTCGGTTGTTTTGATAGCGTTTGGGACGGCGTTGGGTGTGTTAGGTGTGTGGGCGTTTCGCCGTGTGCGCACGACCGTCAGCCCGTTCAACCCCGAACAAACCGAACACTTCGTTTCAGAAGGTGTGTACCGTTTCAGCCGCAACCCGATGTATGCGGGCATGGGCTTCTGGCTGGCGGCATGGGCGGGACACTTGGCGCATCCGCTGCCGTGGCTGTTTTTGGCGGTATTTGCCGCCTATATGACGCGTTTCCAAATCATGCCCGAAGAACGCGTTTTGGCGCGGAAATTCGGTGCCGAGTACGAAGCGTACTGCCGACGCGTCCGCCGTTGGTTATAAAAGCGGAAAACATTAAATCAGATGCGCCTTTGCGGCATGAGATGATCCGGCTGAGCCGATTGACTCGGATTGTGTGAATCCGCGATGGTTAGAATCAAACAAAAGGTCGTCTGAAACCCCAAAACAAGGTTTCAGACGACCTTTCTAGTCAACTGCCTACATCAAATTAATGATGACCGCAGCCGCATTCTTTTTTCATGTCGATAACCATGCGGCCGGTGATTTTGCCTTCGCGCATTTCTTGGAAAATCGCCGGAGCTTCGTCCAAAGCACGCAGTTGGACTTTTGGTACCACCAAGCCTTCTGCGCCGAATTGGAAGGCTTCTTCCAAGTCTTTGCGCGTACCGACCAGCGAGCCGACCACTTCGATGCCGTCCAAGACCAGACGCGGGATGGACAGGTCCATA
>CAKARM010000010.1:0-16295 GCA_916720585.1 uncultured Neisseria sp. | reverse complement strand
GAATCGGTTCCGTACTATTTGTACTGTCTGCGGCTTCGTCGCCTTGTCCTGATTTTTGTTAATCCACCATATTAGGCTTTGATTATATAGCGAAACTGGATAAAAATCCTTAGAAGCCGTCTGATTATTGTGCTTTTGGCTTGTCGGGTTCGTGAATGCTTGAAACCGGTTTTTCAGACGACCTTTGATGCTTGAGAGGTCGTCTGAAAAACCAATCTTTCGATTGGTCGTGGAAGAAAGCCACTGTTGTCCTTGCATCAGCCGGAACAGCAGTGGCTTTTTTCTGTTTCTATGCCGAGATGACTGGATTAGTAGCCGCCTTTACCTGCAGATGCTGCGGAAGCAGGCGCTGCTGCGGAAGATGCAGGGGCAGCCGGAGCTGAAGCGGCAGGGGCTGAAGCTGCACCGCTACCTGCATAGGCTTTGTCTTCCAGTTTTTTGGTCATGATTTCAGGGTTCTCTGCGCCCTCTACTTTCAACTGACCCAACGCGCCTTTGTTGAACGCACGGAAGAGAGAGTGGTCAACCACAGTATAGCTGCCCGGGATGTCGGCTTTAAATTCGATAATCGCTGCGCCACCGGCAGGGATCAGGGTGCTTTGTACGTTTTCGTTGATCAGTTTGCCGCCTTCTACGTAAACTTTGTCGAAGATCTCACCGATAACGTGGAAGGAGGAAACGAGGTTCGGACCACCGTTACCAACGTACATACGAACGGTTTCGCCTGCTTTAGCTTTCAGGGCGTTGTCGCCAGCGATAGCACCTACGTGACCGTTAAATACAACGTATTCAGGTTGTTCGGCGATAGCTTTGTCCATATCGAACGGTTGCAGGCCTTGCGCACCTTTTTTACCTTTGGTGTAGAAGTCGCCTTGTACGATGTAGAACTCTTTGTCCACTTTAGGCAGACCTTCTTTAGGTTCAACCAAAATCAGACCGTACATACCGTTGGCGATGTGCATACCGACAGGGGCAACGGCACAGTGGTAGATGTACAGACCGGGTTGCAGGGCTTTGAAGCTGAATGTAGAAGTACGGCCCGGAGCAGTGAAGCTGGCTTCTGCACCGCCGCCTGGACCGGTAGCAGCGTGGAAGTCAACATTGTGCGGTACGGTAGAAGACGGGTTGTTAGAGAATTCGACTTCCACGGTATCGCCTTCGCGTACGCGGATCATGCGGCCCGGAACGTCGCCGTTAAATGTCCAGTAGTGGTATTCCACGCCATCGTCCATTTTCATGGTTTTTTCGACGGTTTCCATTTTGACGCGGACACGTGCAGGATGGTCGCGGTCGATGGCAGGCGGAACTTCAGGAGCGTGGGTAGTTACCGCGTCGATAACAGGCAGCTCGGCAGCAGGAGTTTCGGCAGCAGCTTGAGCGCCGGAAGCAGGAGCCTCGGAAGCTGCAGGAGCGGAAGCGGAAGCGGTTTGCTCGGCAGGTTTTTGGGCAGCTTGCTCACCACAGGCGGCTAAAGCAAAAACTGAAGCAATAATTGCAGCTAAAGCTTGGCGTTTCATAGTTGTCATTTCCTTTAATAACTATTTTAAGAAGGTCAGGGTATATTTTTTCAACCTTTGTCGTCCGCGGCATACCGCTTTCGGCTCTTTCAAACTGCCTTATTCCGGGTCGTCTGAAAGGCATCTCTTGTGAACTTTTGTAGGATTATGTAGGTGGTTTTACCGCTATATCTTGACTTAAATCAATTAATTCATCAAAGATGAACTTTTACTACCTGTTTTACTACTTAATAACTAGATAAAACTACATCAAATCGTCTATTATTGTTCACATGTTTTATCCAATTCTTTACAAAAATGCCATCGTATTTTTGATAATAAGAATTATTATTGACTATATATCTGTTTTTTAAAGATTGTTGTTAAGAGAATATTTCTTTTGCCTGAAAAAAGTGCTACAATCTTTAACATTCATATAGTATGAATTTATAAGCAACCACTTTTTACCAAAATAAGGAGTTCTGAAATGGGACAGTACAAGAAGCTTTGGTACTTGCTGTTTGCCGTCCTGGCAGTCTGCTTTACCATTCTTGGCTACATGGGCAGCGAGGTTTATAAAAAAGCCCCGCCTTACCCTGAAAGAGTCGTTTCGGCATCAGGCACTCAGCTGATGACCAAAGACGATATTTTGGCAGGTCAGTCTGCCTGGCAAACCACCGGCGGTATGGAAGTCGGTTCCGTATTGGGACACGGCGCATACCAAGCTCCGGACTGGACAGCCGACTGGCTGCACCGCGAGCTTGTCGCATGGTTGGATTTGACCGCGCAAGAGACTTACGGCAAAAAATTCAACGAAGTTTCTCCTGAAGAACAAGCCGTACTGAAAACCCGCCTTGCCGACGAATACCGCAACCAAAGCCGTATTAAAGAAGACGGTAGCGTCGTTATCAGCGATACCCGTGTCAAAGCCATTGAGAGCATCCTGCCTTACTACCACGGCGTATACAGCGATGATCCCGCCCTTCAGACGACCCGCGAACACTTCGCAATGAAAAACAACACATTGCCAAGTAAAGAAGCGCGTGAAAAACTGTTCAACTTCTTCTTCTGGACTTCATGGTCTGCTTCGACCAACCGTCCTGACGAAACTTTCACCTACACCAACAACTGGCCGCACGAGCCTCTGATCAACAACGTACCGACTACTGAAAACTACATGTGGTCGTTTACCAGCGTTGTACTGCTCTTGATGGGTATCGGCCTGCTGATGTGGGGTTACTCCTTCCTGACCAAACACGAAGAAGTGGAAGTTCCGACTGAAGACCCGATTTCCAAAGTACAGCTGACTCCTTCCCAAAAAGCATTGGGCAAATACGTCTTCCTGACAGTCGCCCTGTTTGTGGTACAAGTGTTGCTGGGCGGTCTGACCGCGCACTACACTGTCGAAGGTCAAGGTTTCTACGGCATCGACGAAGCACTCGGCTTCGAAATGTCCGACTGGTTCCCTTACGCATTGACCCGTACTTGGCACATCCAATCCGCCATCTTCTGGATTGCAACCGGCTTCCTGACAGCAGGTCTGTTCCTGGCTCCGATTGTTAACGGCGGCAAAGATCCCAAGTTCCAACGCGCCGGCGTAAACTTCCTGTACATCGCCCTGTTCATCGTAGTCGGCGGTTCTTACGCAGGTAACTTCTTCGCCCTGACCCACGTCATTCCGCCTAAATTCAACTTCTGGTTCGGACACCAAGGTTACGAATACCTCGATTTGGGCCGTTTCTGGCAACTCCTGCTGATGGTCGGCCTGCTGTTGTGGCTGTTCCTGATGCTGCGCTGTACCGTTTCTGCCTTTAAAGAAAAAGGCGTGGACAAAAACCTGCTGGCAATCTTCGTTGCCTCCATGGTCGGTGTCGGCGTGTTCTACGCGCCCGGTCTGTTCTACGGCGAAAAATCCCCGATTGCCGTGATGGAATACTGGCGCTGGTGGGTGGTTCACCTGTGGGTAGAAGGCTTCTTCGAAGTATTCGCTACCGCAGCCTTCGCCTTCATCTTCTACAACATGGGCTTCGTCCGCCGCAGTACCGCAACCGCATCCACTCTGGCTGCCGCCGCCATCTTCATGTTGGGCGGTATCCCGGGCACGCTGCACCACCTGTACTTCTCCGGTTCTACCTCCGCCTCTATGGCAATCGGTGCCTGCTTCTCCGCATTGGAAGTCGTACCGCTGGTATTGCTGGGTCGTGAAGCTTACGAACACTGGTCTTACCAACACCTGTCCGAATGGGCGAAACGCCTGCGTTGGCCGCTGATGTGCTTCGTCGCAGTTGCCTTCTGGAACATGATCGGTGCCGGCGTATTCGGCTTCCTGATTAACCCGCCGATTTCCCTGTTCTACATCCAAGGTCTGAACACTACCGCAGTTCACGCACACGCAGCCTTGTTCGGTGTGTACGGCTTCTTGGCACTGGGCTTCGTCTTGCTGGTTGCCCGCTACCTGAAACCAAACGCAAAATTCGACGACAAACTCATGACTTGGGGCTTCTGGCTGCTCAACGGCGGCTTGGTCGGCATGATCGCCATCAGCCTGCTGCCTGTCGGCGCGATTCAAGCATACGCCTCCATCACTCATGGTCTGTGGTATGCCCGTAGCGAAGAGTTCCTGCAAATGGAAATCCTCGACACCCTGCGCTGGGTACGCACAGCAGCCGACTTGATCTTCATCGGCGGTGCAGTCTGCGTAGCCATCCAAGCAACCAAAATCGTATTCAGCCGCGATAAATAAATCCTAGCTTGAATACCCTGCAAAAGGTCGTCTGAAAATTTCAGACGACCTTTTTTGATGCCTGCCTACTTTCATTTCAGTAACAGCCCACCCCCGTTTAACCGTCATACGCACCGAATACCCCTCTTTACCCATCCATCCCTATCCTACTCCCCGCCCTTCCTCCAACGAATTAAATTCCTCCCCATCCCGCAACAGCCGCCCTCCCCGTTTTCCCTATTTTTCAGACGACCCCAATGCCGTTTAGAAAACAAGGTCGTCTGAAACTGGAAACAGACAAAACACAGACAATAAAAAACCGCCCATCAAAGCTCGGTCGGTTTTAAAACAGTTTTTGTCAGAACGGAAAGCGAAGGGCTTTTCAGACGACCTCTGAACGTTTAAGGGTCGTCTGAAAAATAAAATCACTTAATAACGGTAATCAGGATGGCGGGAACAGCCAGAGTAACGGATAACACATTCATTGGAATGTTTGCGACACCCTTTCAACGCAAGTTCTTTGGCAATTTCCACATCATCCTCTCCTGCTGTTCCCGTCCCACCTTTACCTTCTTCCTTACCACCAACTGCAATAGCGGCACAAAGATTACGATATTCGTGTTTCAGGCGGCAACCTTTACCATCACGAGCAATCGGATTTTGACCTCCACCGGCTTTGATACAACTTGCCAATGCTTCACGTCTAGCTGACTCCTCCCCTTCAGTATTATTTTCGGAATAGCCAACAGCTCAATTTACCGGATTAAAATAAATCGCTCCCCAACGGTTCGGTACTTTATATATCCGACGTGCCTGTCCTCCTGACTGATTATTACCGCTACACCCCGCCAAGTCCGGTCTTTGAATACAAGGGTTCATCACAGGATCGTTAATCGCATTCAATCCGTCGGCTAAAACAAAGGGGCTAACCTGCATTGCCAACAACACCAAAAATATCTTCTTCATCTTTATACCTCTTAATCTTTTCCGCTATTCGTTTCTCTCAAAACCCTGCCGTATAAACCGACATCGCTTTTGATCCTATCGCTGCAAAATAAGTTTTCAGACGACCTCTGAACATTTGGGGTCGTCTGAAAATTCATTTAGTAACGGAGATAGTCGGGATGGCGGGAACAGCCTGCATAGCGGATAACACATTCATCGGAATGTTTACTACATCCTTTTAACGCAAGTTCTTTAGCAATTTCCACATCATCATTTCCAACAATACCAAACCCTCCTTTACCTTCTTCTTTACCGCCTATTGCAATAGCCGCACAGGTATTACGGTATTCATGTTTCAATCTACACCCTTTCCCATCATGGGCAATCGGATTTTTGCCTCCCCCAGCCTTAATACAACTTTCCAAAGCCTCTTTGTTGGCAGATTGGTAACCTTTAGTATTGTTTTCAGAATAACCAACAGCTCGATTGGCTGGATTAAAATAAATCGCTCCCCAACGATTAGGGATATTGATGACCCGACGTGCCTGTCCTCCTGACTGATTATTACCGCTACACCCCGCCAAGTCCGGTCTTTGAATACAAGGGTTCATCACAGGATCGTTAATCGCATTCAATCCGTCGGCTAAAACAAAGGGGCTAACCTGCATTGCCAACAACACCAAAAATATCTTCTTCATCTTTATACCTCTTAATCTTTTCCGCTATTCGTTTCTCTCAAAACCCTGCCGCATAACTCTGCATCGCTTTCGACCCCGTCGCTGCAAAATAAGTTTTCAGACGACCTCTGAATATTTGGGGTCGTCTGAAAAAACAAATCAATAACGGTAATCTGGATGGCGCGAACAGCCTGAATAGCGGACAGTACATTTAAATGATTGCCCTGCCTCACATGCAGAAATCGCTTTTTGCTCTGCCTCAGCAATAGAGTCGGCATTTTTTGCAGCAGCCCTATATCTTCCTCCATCTCCTCCCAATACAATCGCCCCACACATATTACGGTATTCAGTCATTAAGCTACAGCCTTCCCTATTGCGATCCAATGGATTCTTACCACCTCCTGCCTTAATGCAATTTGCCAATGCCTCTTTATTGGCTGAACGGTAGCCTGAGGTATTGTTTTCAGAATAACCTATTGCTTGATTTGCAGCATTGTAATAAATCGCTCCCCAACGGTTCGGGATATTAATTACCCTACCTCCCTGTCCCATCGGTCGGTTATTGCCCGCGCATCCCGGCAAATCAGGATGATAGGCACAAGGATTGCTCATTTCATTTGCGTTAGCGAAACTGCTTAAAATCATGGCAGCTATTAATAATATATGCTTCATCGGTTTATTCCTTATTTTTGGACATCAATCATATTCTTACTTTACCCTGTTCCCCAAGCAACCCAGCCAAAATCAGATGGGCTGTTTCCTCTTTATCGTCTATGGTCACACAATAAAGTTTCAGACGACCCCTAATCCTTCAGGGGTCGTCTGAAAAAACAAATCAATTGGCAATGCTGCCGTATTGCTTTGTGAAACTTACAAAACGCCTTGATGGGCGGTATCGTGTCCTAAAGCGGTCAGGAATTGCGACATGCTGTATGTTTCGCCTGAGGCGGCAAACTTGAACGCGTCTACGGTATCGCCGCCATCTGAGGAGTGGACGGCATCCAAGACGGTCAGGGTGTCGTCGCTGCCTTTGAGTTTGACCACCCAGTTCACTTTGTTGTTTTCGGCTTTGTTGATTTCCAAATCGATGTCTTTCAGCGTCAGGTTGCCTGAGAACAATACGGTATTGTCCTCGCTGCCTGCGTTCAACGACAATTTGTCATGCCCGCTGCCTTTGCCGAATGTAATCGTATTGGAATAGCCGCTGACGGAAATGGTGTCATTGCCGGCTCCAGCATCGATAACGGTATTGCGCCCGACTTCGACGGTATCGTTGCCGCTGCCGCCGATAAAGGTGGTTTTGCCGCCATAGTTGCCTGAAACGCTGACGGTGTCGCCGTTGTCGGTGCCGTGAATAATACGGTCGGAACCTTCGTACAGTCGTTGGTCAAAGGTATCGCTGTCGTCATTCAGGTATTGAATAATCGTGCCGTCTTTGCGGACATGGGATACTTTCAAACCGAAATGTTCGATGATTTGTTCCGTGCTGTATGTGCCGTTGTCGAATTGGAACTCGGATATGGCGCCTTGCGAACCCATTTGGTTTTTAATCGTCAATACGTCATTGCTGCCTTTGATGGAAACAGTCCATGTATTGCCGTTCAGACGAGGCACAGTGATGAAGTCGTAGGGTTCGGGCATATAGTCGATGCCGGTTTTATCGTAGCCTTGGGTAACGGAAATGCTTAAGTCATCCAATGTCAAACCGCCGGTAAATTTTACGGCGTTGCTGATGGAGGTAGGATTGAATTCTTCGTCGATATCGAAACCGAAGTCGAAAATGGTGTCGTGTCCGTATCCTTTGCCGAAGACATAGGTATCACGCCCATCGCCGCCTTCCAGATAGTCATCGCCTGTGCCGCCGTCTAGGTAATCGGCACCAACCCGCGCATATATTTTGTCATTGCCGTTGCCGCCGTACAGTTTGTCGTCTGAAGACCATTCGTTGCCCCAGTAGGTCGTGCCTTCGTCTCGGATAATGTCGTCGCCGTCCATGCCGTAAATCACGTCCCTGCCGTCTGTGCCGGAACTTAATTCGTCATTAAACTTGCTGCCGACAATCACATCGTCGTTCGGTGTGCCTTCATTTTTGATGCCTTGGTCGGCTTTTCCGGTGTTGACGACTTTGAGCAGGGTTTCGGCTGTATAGTTTTCGCCGAGGAATTGGAATTGGTTGATGGAAATATGTCCTTTGGCGTCAACTTGGTTTTGAATGGTTGCCGAGCCGTTGGCGGATGTGATTTCCCAGTTTTTGCTGCCGTCGGCATTGTCGATGACGTTTACTTTGATGTCGCTGACACGGAGGTCGTCTGAAAACTTCAGGGTATTGTTGCCTTGATTGTCGATAATCGTATCGTCGCTGCCGTAAATATAGGTGTCGTTGCCTGTTCCGCCTTTCAACATATCTTTGCCTGCTCCTCCGATTAAAGTGTCGTCGCCTGCGTCGCCGTTGATGGTGTCGTTGCCATCGCCGCCGTCCAAATAGTCATTGCCGTCGCCGCCGTTAATGTTGTCGTTGCCGCCCATGCCGTAAACGGTATCGTTGCCGCGGCCGCTATTGAGTCGGTTGTGTCCGTCGTTGCCGGTCAGGGTGTTATTGCTGTTGTTGCCTGCCGCGTAGATATTGGCGTTGCCGGTCAGGGTAACATTTTCAACGTGGGTTGAGGCGGTATAAGAAACGCTGCTGATCACGGTATCATTGCCTTCGCCGCTATTCTCAACGACAACATCTTTTGCGTTATCCACATAGTAGGTATCGTCTCCGATGCCGCCGCGCATCATGTCCGCGCCTGCTTTGCCGTCGATGACGTCATTACCGACGGTGCCGTTCAGCGCGTCGTTTCCATCCGTGCCTTCAATACGTTCGCCTGCATTGTCGCGTATTTCTACTTGCGCTTGAGTGGCTTTGATGAATTGGTTGAGGTTTAATGTGCCGTTTGCGAAAACAAACCGTTGGACGGAAGGCATATTGCTGCCTTCTTGGTATTGATTGGAAATGGTCAGGACGGATTGTGTGTGTTTCACCGCGATACGCCAGTCCTGTCCGCCCTCTGCATTGCGCACGGCGGTAACCGTCAGATCGTCTGCGCTGAGGCCGTCTAAAAAGCGGATGCTGTTGCTGCCTTGGCGGTCGATTACTGTATCATTGCCGCTTTTTTCGCCGAACAAATAGGTATCGTTGCCTTCACCCCCTTGCAATACGTCGTTTCCTGCCGCGCCGTCTAGGATATCGTTGCCTTCATCGCCGAACAGTTGGTCGTCGCCTTCTCCCCCGTTGATGTTGTCGTGACCTGCGCCCCCGTAAACCGTATCATTGCCGCGCCCGCTATACAGGCGGTTGTTGCCGCTGTTGCCGACCAATACGTTGTCTGAATTGTTGCCCGCACCATAAATATTATCCGAACCGGTCAAAACCAAGTTTTCGACATTGTTCGGCAAGGTGTAGCTGACATTGCTATAAACGGTATCCTGTCCTTCATTTGCCTTTTCCACAATGTTGTCTGCGGTATGGGTGGCATAATAGACATCATTGCCCTTGGTTCCTTGAAAAACCTTGGGTTCGGATGACTTTTCCAAAGATGCGGAGTGCGCGGCGGATTCTTCAGAAACGATTGTGCGAAAGACTTGTTTTGTATCCATGATATTATTTTTTCCGTGAGCTGACGGTTGCCTATCCGGAGAGATGGGATAAATAACCAGATTGGGGGGATCGTAATTTATTGATTGAATCGTTACACGCAGTCGAACTGCGTGGCTTCCTTAGACTGCTTTATCCTCAACAAGTTCTAACTCTTTCTCAAAACATTATTTAATCGGAATTTATATTTCAATTGATTAATTTGTTTATCATTTATGCCAAATTGAATTCAAATCAAGATTAAGCGTTGGGCAACGCCGCACTGCGCCAATCCAATCCGCTATAAAACGAAAAGGTCGTCTGAAAACCACTTTTCATGGTTTTCAGACGACCTTTTATTTACAACGGGAAATTACAGCGAGCGGGCGACTTCGACGATGTCGAAGCATTCCAGTTGGTCACCTTCCATAATTTCGTTGTAGCCTTTGATCATCAAGCCGCACTCGAAGCCCATGCGGGCTTCTTTGACGTCGTCTTTGTAGCGTTTCAAAGAAGACAGTTCGCCGGTGTGGATGACCACGTTGTTGCGGATGAGGCGGATATGGGAATCGCGTTTGACCACGCCGTCGGTAACCATACAGCCTGCAATATTGCCGACTTTGGATACGCTGATGACCTGACGGATTTCGACCATACCGGTAACCTGCTCTTTCTCTTCCGGCGCCAGCATGCCGCTCATGGCCGCTTTGACGTCGTCGATGGCATCGTAAATGATGTTGTAGTAGCGGATTTCCACGTTTTCATTTTCGGCAAGTTTGCGCGAAGAAGCGTCTGCGCGCACGTTAAAGCCGATGATGAACGCTCCAGAAGCGATGGCAAGGTTGACGTCCGATTCGGTAATACCGCCCACGCCGCTGTGCAATACGTTCACTTTCACTTCGTCGGTGGACAGTTTTTTCAGGCTGCCCGCCAAAGCTTCGTAAGAACCTTGTACGTCTGCTTTGATGATGACCGACAAGGATTGGGCTTGGTTTTCGCCCATGTTGTTGAACATATTTTCCAGCTTCGCCGCCTGCTGTTTGGCAAGGCGCACGTCGCGGTATTTGCCTTGGCGGAAGAGCGCGATTTCGCGGGCTTTTTTCTCGTCTGCCAACACCATTGCGTCTTCACCGGCGTTCGGTACGTCGGACAAGCCGAGGATTTCGACCGGAATGGACGGGCCGGCTTCGTTGACGGCTTTACCGTTTTCATCGACCATCGCGCGGATTTTACCGAACGCGGTACCGGCAAGCAGCATATCGCCTTTTTTCAGCGTACCGCTTTGCACCAAGAGGGTAGCGACCGCGCCGCGTCCTTTGTCCAGACGGGCTTCGACGATGATGCCTTTGGCGGGCGCATCGACAGGGGCAGTCAGTTCCAAAACTTCGGCCTCAAGCAATACGGCTTCGAGCAATGCGTCGATATTGATGCCTTTTTTGGCGGACACGTCGATAAATTGTACATCGCCGCCCCACTCGTCCGGCACGACTTCGTGTGCGGTCAACTCTTGGCGGATACGCTCGGGATTGGCCGCCTCTTTATCGATTTTGTTCACGGCTACCACCATCGGCACGCCCGCTGCTTTAGCATGGGCAATGGCTTCGATGGTTTGCGGCATCACGCCGTCGTCGGCGGCAACCACGAGAATCACGATGTCGGTTGCTTTCGCACCGCGCGCACGCATGGCGGTAAACGCTTCGTGACCCGGGGTATCTAAGAAGGTAATCACGCCGCGCGGGGTTTCAACGTGGTATGCGCCGATGTGCTGGGTAATGCCGCCTGCTTCGCCTTGTACCACTTTGGCGCGGCGGATGTAGTCCAGCAGGGAGGTTTTACCGTGGTCGACGTGACCCATCACAGTAACGACTGGCGGACGCGGCAGCGCTTCGGCTTCTACAGCTTCCACGCCTTCATCCAAGAATGCTTCGGGATCGTCGGCGGCGGCAGGTTTGCCGATGTGGCCGAGTTCTTCTACCACAATCAGGGCGGTGTCTTGGTCGATGGATTGGTTGATGGTGACCATCATGCCCATTTTCATCAGGGCTTTGACCACTTCCACGCCTTTGACTGCCATTTTGTGCGCCAAATCGGCAACGGTAATGGTTTCGGGAACCAAGACTTCGTGTACGACGGGTTCGGTCGGTGCTTGGAAGGCGTGTTGGTTCGGCTCGAGTTTGAGTTTCTTGCCTTTTTTACCGCTGCGTACGCGCTCGTCGTCGCCGTTGCGCGCATTGCGGTCGCGTCCGCCTTTACCGCCTTTGCCTTTGGCGTTGCGGCCTTGGTTGTCATCGTCGCGGTTGTGACGGTCTTCTTTTTTCGCACGGGCAGGATTGGCGGCTTTGCCTTCTGCAGGCGCGGCTTTGGCTTTTTCGGCAGGCTTGCGCTGCTCGGCAGCTTTGGCTTCGGCTGCGGGCTTGGCTTGCTGATCCGCCTGTTGTTTCATGGCTTCGCGGCGCGCCTGACGCTCTTGTTTTTCTTTCAACAAGGCTTCTTGATGGGCGCGTAAAGCGGCGGCGCGGCGTGCTTCTTCGTCGCGTTGCGCTTGCTCTTCCGCGCTGACCACAGGTTGCGGAGCGGCAGGGGCAGCGGGTTTGGCTGCTTTTTTCGCGTCTTTGCCTTTATTGCCTTTGTCTTGTTTAGGTTTGGCTTTGCCTTCGGCAGGTTTTTCAGACGACCTTTGGGCAGGTTTTTCTTCAGCCTGAACTGCTTGTGCAGCAGGTTCTGCCGGTTTGTCGTCGGCTTTGCTTTCAGCTGCTTTCACGTCGGCAGGTTTTTCAGCCGCTTCAACAGGTTTCGCTTCTTCCGCTTTGACTTTCGGCTCGGCTTTTGCTGCTTTGGCAGCCTTCAACTTCGCAGCTTCCGCTTCGGCTTTCGCACGCGCTTCGGCACGGGCGGCGGCCTCAGCTTCGGCTTTCGCCTGTTCTGCGGCTTGGTCTTTCGCTTCTGCCTGCTCGGCTTTTTGCGCTTCAGCTACTGCTTTGGCTTTAGCTTCGGCAGCAAGCTCTTCCGGTGAAGGAATCGTTACGGAACGGCCGCGTTTGCGTTCGACTTTGACGCCGCTGACAGTGCTGACCTCGGTTTTTTTGCGGCGGATGCTGATGGTTCCGCCGTCATTGCCGTTTTTCTTTTTCAGATAGGCGTTCAGCAGTTGTTTGTCGTCCAGCGTCAGGGAATCGCTGCCGCTGTTTTTATTGACGCCGGCTTCTTTCAGTTGTTTCAGCAAATCATCGACGGGGCGTTTCAGTTCGGCGGCAAATTGTTCTACGGTTGTGTTACTCATCTGTACCCCCATTAGTTCTCTTCAGTAAACCAGTGTTCGCGGGCGGCAAGAATCACTTTTTTCGCCGCTTCTTCATCTACACCGGTTATTTCAATCAGTTCGTCAACGGCCAGTTCCGCCAGATCGTCGCGGGTGGTTACGCCGGCTTCCGCCAGTTTGCGGAGCATATCGGAATCTACGCCGTCCAGATTGCGCATGTCGTCTGAAACTTCTTCCAGCTTCTCTTCGGACGCAATCGCCATGGTCAGAATCGCATCGCGCGCGCGGTTGCGCAGGGTTTCGACGATTTCTTCGTCAAAGCCTTCGATGGCGAGCAATTCGGCAGCCGGAACGTAAGCAACTTCTTCCAGCGTGGCAAAACCTTCTTCTACCAAAATATCGGCGGTTTCGTCGTCGATGTTCAGATGCGCGGTGAAGAGGTCGCGGATGGCTGCGTCTTCGGCAGCAGTGCGTTCGTCCGCTTCTTCGACAGTCATGATGTTCAACTGCCAACCTGTCAAATCAGATGCCAAGCGCACGTTTTGACCGCCGCGGCCGATAGCAAGCGCAAGCTGGTCTTCGGCGACAATCACGTCAACCGCGTGTTTGTCTTCGTCAATCACGATACGGCTGACTTCGGCAGGAGACAGTGCGTTCATCACGAACTCGGCAGTTTCAGACGACCACAGCACCACATCAATGCGCTCACCTGCCAATTCGTTGCTGACGGCGTTCACACGGGAGCCGCGCACGCCGATACAAGTGCCTTGCGGATCGATGCGTTGGTCGTTGGCTTTGACCGCCACTTTCGCACGTTGGCCCGGATCGCGCGCCACTTCGCGGATTTCCAACAAACCGTCTGCAATTTCAGGTACTTCCATTTCGTACAGTTTTGCGAGGAAATCGCCCGAAGTACGGCTGAGGATGACTTGTTTGCGGCCAGTGTTGCCGATTTCGTCCACACGCAAAAACAGCGCGCGGATACGGTCGCCGCCGCGGAAGTTTTCACGCGGAATCATTTGTTCGCGCGGAATCAGCGCGTCCAGCTTGCCCGGAACGACTTCGACGATGATGCCGTGGCGCTCTACGCGTTTTACCGTACCTGAAACGATGTCTTCCTTAACGGCCAAGAATTCGTTCAGATTTTGCTCGCGCTCGGCATCGCGGATGCGTTGCAGGATGATTTGTTTGGCAGTTTGCGCGGCTTGGCGGCCAAAGCCTTCGTTCGGCAGCGTTTCTTCGTAGTAGTCGCCGATTTGAATGTCGGTACCCGGAATTTCTTCTTGGATTTCTTCGATGGTTTTTTCCAGGTCGGGATAGGTGTAATCCTCGTCGGCAACAATCAGCCAGCGGCGGTAAGTATGGTATTCGCCGGTATCGCGGTCGATTTCGACGCGCACGTCCATATGCTCGCGGTCGGCTTTTTTCTTGGCTGCGGTAGAAAGAGCAAATTCCAATGCTTGGAATACCACTTCCGCTTCAACGTTTTTCTCGCTTGCCAACGCTTCGGCAAGTTGCAACATTTCGCGACTCATTTTTTAGAATCTCCAATATCAAGTTTTAAAATTTAAATTCGGGGCGCAGGCGGGCTTTATCGATATTATCCAAGCCGATTTGCGCGGTTTTGCCGTCGAAAGAGAGCGTTACGGTATCGTTTTCACAACCCTCGATGCGGCCGATAAAATTCTTTTGTCCGTCAACCGGCAGGCGGGTTTTGATTTTTGCCTGTTGTCCTGCAAAGCGCACGAAATCGGCGGCTTTTTTCAGAGGCCGGTCAAGGCCGGGGCTGGAAATTTCCAGATTTTTATAATCGATGTCTTCCACCATGAACACGCGGCTCAAATGATTGCTGACAGTCGCGCAGTCTTCGACGGTGATACCGCCTTCCTTATCGATGAACACGCGCAGCGTGCCTTGCGCAGTCAGCTCGAAATCGACCAGTTCGTAGCCCAAACCCGGCAGGGTTTTTTCGAGAATTGTTTGAATATCCATGAATCTCCCGGAGTACATAAACAAAAAAATGGCCCCGTGGCCATTTTTCGTCAAAATTGAAAAATTGGCTTATTATAACCGCTTTCCACTCAAAAGAAAAGCGTTGATTTATCGCGGCTTTTTTCAGACGACCTCATAGAATGGATACGCCTGGCAGCATAAAACCAAGCTTAAAATTGTTGACAAAAACGGTCGTCTGAAAAATCGCCATTAAACCTTACCCATTGATAATAATCATTTTATTTCCAATCTTTCTTTTTTAGACGACCCCATTTTCCTGCCATACGGCTTGCACGAAGCACGCCGTCATTCTAAAATCCAAAGCTGTTATCATCGAAACAAAAAGGCCTCGCCATGTCCGCCCGCCCCATCTACAACTTTTCCGCAGGTCCCGCCGTCCTGCCCGAAGCCGTATTGCGTACCGCACAACAAGAAATGCTCGACTACAACGGCACAGGCTTCCCCGTCATGGCGATGAGCCACCGCTCGGAAATGTTTCTCAGCATCCTCCATCATGCCGAACAAGACCTGCGCACGCTGCTGAACATTCCTTCCAACTACAAAATCCTGTTCCTGCAAGGCGGCGCGACCACGCAATTCAACATGGTCGCCATGAACCTGGCGCATGGCTTTCCGTCTGCCGACGCAGTGGTAACGGGCAACTGGAGCCGCATTGCTTACGAACAAATGAGCCGCCTGACCGATGCCGAAATCCGACTGGCGGCACACGGCGGCGAACAATTCGACTACACCGCCCTGCCGCCCGTCGAAACTTGGGACATAGACAAAAACTCCGCCTTCGTCCACTTCGCCATCAACGAAACCGTCAACGGTCTGCAATACCAAACCGTTCCCAAACTTTCAGACGACCTGCCGCCGCTCGTTTGCGATATGTCCAGCGAAATCCTCTCGCGCGAATTTGACGTTTCCGACTACGGGCTGATTTACGCGGGCGCACAAAAAAATATCGGTCCTGCCGGCACAACCGTCGTCATCACCCGAGAAGACCTGCTCGACCGCTGCCCCGACAGCATTCCCGACGTTTTCAACTACCGTTCCCACATCAACCGCGACGGCATGTACAACACCCCGTCAACCTACGCCATTTATATGTCAGGTTTAGTGTTCCGCTGGCTGCTGACACAAGGCGGCGTGAAGAAAATCGAAGCCGTCAACAACATCAAAGCCCAAACGCTTTACGACGCCATCGACAACAGCGGCGGCTTCTACATCAACCGAATCCGCCCCGATGCCCGCTCCAAAATGAACGTCGTCTTCCAAACCGCCTCCGCCGAACTCGACCGCCGCTTCGTCCTCGAAGCCGAACTGCAAGGCCTGTGCCTGCTCAAAGGCTACAAAACCGTCGGCGGTATGCGCGCCAGCATTTACAACGCCATGCCGCTCGAAGGCGTACAGGCTTTGGCGGACTTTATGAGCGATTTCCAGCGGCGTTACGGATAAGACAAAATGCGCCTTTAAAAGCACAGCCGATTCAACACAAATCTCAAGCGCGGATGAATGCGTACCGTAATCAGGTATAGTGGATTAAATTTAAATCAGGACAAGGCGACGAAGCCGCAGACAGTAC
>CAKARM010000009.1:0-17713 GCA_916720585.1 uncultured Neisseria sp. | reverse complement strand
AATAAGCTACTTTCTTAGTTTTCCAACTGCCTTATACAAGTTTGAAGACACTGGCGGTCAGTTTGACAGAATACGTCTTCAATCTTGGCAAAACATTATGGGATGAATTTTCAGGGCGGTATTATCCTCTAGTTTCGGGTTTTTGGCAGCAGTTTTCTGGAAATATTGTTGACAATTTTTCTAGAAAAAAGGTCGTCTGAATTGATTTTCAGACGACCTTTCTGCCGTTCCCTTTCGTCATTATTGCCTGCATAAGGCTAACGATTCAGATACGCCCGTCCTGCGGCTGACAGCTCGGACAAAACCCGCGCCGACGGTTTTCAGACGACCCTTTTCCCTGCCCTGCTTATTCAAACCCCATTTTCCTTGCCGTTGCCACTGCGCCCGCCATCGTGATGCACAAAGGCATCAGCAGGGCGGCGGGGGCGTAGGTGAGTTCGAGGATGAAGACTATGGCGGTCAGGGGCATTTTGAGGGAAACGCCGAGAAAAGCCGCCGCGCCGATGACGGCGGCACTTTCAGACGACATGGTGGGGAAGAAGGTGTTCCACGCGGCTGCGGCGGCGAAGGCGATGGTGCTGCCGAGCATCATGGACGGGGTAATCAGCCCGCCGTATGCGCCTGCGGCGAGTGCGAGCAGGACGACGAACCATTTGACGGCGGTCATTTCCAAGCTGTACCGCCAGTCGGTCATGCCGCCGAACGTAAGCTGGTTGCCCGCCTTGCCGTTGCCCAGTATTTCGGGAAACCAAACGGAAACGATGCCGATAAGGGCGAATAAGGCAATCGCCAAAGGAATGATTTTCGGGTCGTTGCGCTTGAGGAAGGGAAATTTTTTGGCACTGCGCTGAAACCATACCGCCGTTGCGCCCAAAACGGGGCCGATGGCGGCGGCAAACCACAGCAGCGGGATGTTCACATCGAGATGGGCGGGATGGTATTGCTGCACATCGCCCAAGCCGATGCGGGCGACGGCGGTAGCGGTAACGGAAGTCAGCAATGCGGCGGCTACTGCCTGTTGCGTCCAAATGCCCAACATGGCTTCGAGGATGAAAAGTGTGGAGGCGAGCGGGACGTTATAGACCGCCGCCAAACCTGCACCTGACGCGCAGGCGAGCAGCAGGCGCGTGTCGTCTTCGCCCAGACCCAAACGCCTGCCGCCGACGGATGCAAACGCGGCGGTCATTTCACGCGGGGCGACTTCGCGTCCGAGCGGGGAACCGAGTCCGACGGTGATGATTTGCAGCAGCGCATGGGAAACGGTGGTCAAAAACGGCAGCCCCTGCAAGGGCTGCTTCAAGGCTGCCTTGATTTCGATTTGCGGCCTGCCGAAACGTTTGATCGACCACCAGCCGAACCCTACCGCGACGCCGCACAAAATCAATACGAGGATGCGGCGTTCAGACGACGTTTGAACCACGCCTTCCCGAAAGGAAACATGCCCGCCGCCCGCGCCGTAACCGTAAGCCGTGTGCTGGATAAAGTGCATAAGCTCCGTTAAGGCAATGCCGACCATGCCGCCGACGATGCCGGCGAGGATGAGGGCTATCCAAAGTTTGTGCGTATGTTTCATGGGGATTTTGTTTTTGAGACAGGGTTCGGCGGTTTCGTTAAAAAATCAAACGGCCTCAATATTTAATATTGAGCGGATAGCTTTTCGGCGCAACGTGTGTCTTGCCGTTGTAAGGAATCGCATATTTCTGATTTTTATAACGTTTTTTGCCATCCACCCCCTGCACCGTTGCGCTTAATGCCCAAACGCCTGAGACTGAAGGACGGCTTTTGTCCAAGGTAATTTTCGCATCGATGCTGGCATAGCTGTTTTCACAATTACGTTTTTCCCGCCCTTTGTATTCATCACAATTGCCATAATGTGCGCCATTATCTCTACCGTTGATAATGAAGCTGTTACGGACACGGTTGCTGTTATCAGTAAACAGGAAATTTTCTCCGGTCGTCGTTTCGCCCTGACCCGTATAGCCTGATTCGACAGTGTAGCCCCAGTTTTGCTCACCCATTTGGACAAACCGCCAATCCTTATTCTCCGGCACATCCCCCCATGCGCCGATTTCATCGCTTCCATGTTGTTTGATTACCCACTTTCCGTCTGTTTTTTCCAAAACAAACAATTCCGCCAGACCCGAAGAAGCATGCGCGTCCCGTTTGACTTTGAGCTTCATATCGTAGGCAAAACCCGTGTACAACACATAGCGCGTAGGCGTGCCGTTGCGGGTAACGGCATGGTCGGCAACAGGTTTCATACAATACATTACGTCGGACATCTCATTACTGTCTTTCGGCAACTTGGCAAGCTGGCAGTTTTCAGCGGCAAGCGGATGGTTGTAATACCGGGCAATCACTGCTTGGACGGCAGCTTTGTCGTTATTGGGCGCAGCCGATGCCAAAACGGGGCAGGCGGCAAGCAGCAGGGCAATCATATATTTCATCGAAAATCTCCTAATATTTTTAAAACCACATTAAAACAAGATACTCGCGTACCTTCTCAGGTCGTCTGAAAACCCGATTTACACGTTTTCAGACGACCCCTTACGCATTCTTTCCCCTGTTCGACAGCCATCCTGCGACAAACGTCGCGGCGATGACGATGAACACGCCCAAAGCGGACATGGCGGACAAATGTTCGCCCAGAATCCATACCGCCATGATGACGCCGACAACGGGTTCGAGCGAAATCAAGAGGCCGGAGACATTGGCAGGGACTTTGTTCATGCCCTTGTTCCATAAGAGATAGGCAAGCCAACTGCATCCCACCCCCAAATACAAAACCGACAGCACGCCGCCCCACGACCAGTGGACTTCATAGCTCTGAGCCAACACCAGTGAAAACGGCAGGCACAACACCGCCGCCGCCGCCATGGAAGCAGAAGTAAATGCGGGCGCACCGATGCGGGCAATCATCTGCTGGCTCGGCCGTATCACGCCGGCGAAACCGAATCCCGCAAGCAGAATCAGCAAACAGCCGAACCAATCGACCGCACCGCCCTCTTCCGCACCGCCCAGCACCATCATCCCGATGCCGGCAAACGCCGCCGCCCCGCAAATCCAGTGGTAAATCTTGGCTTTATCGTTAAAAACGAAATGACCGACAAACACCACCAGCAAGGGTTCCAGCCCGACCATGGTAATCGCGCTGGCGGCGGACGTGTATTTCAAACCGATAAATTGAAGCAGCAACACCACGACGTAGTTGATAAAGGCAATACACAACAACGGCTTCCACTCGCGGCGCGGAATCTTGCCGAAATGGCGGTAACAGGAAGGCAGCACCATCAACGCGGCAATCAACAGCCGCGCCTCGACCATCAACGCGGCATCAAGCATCTCGTAAGTATATTTGGCGGCGATAAACGAGCTGCCCCAAATCAATAAGGAGAGTATTTGGTAAATCATGGCTCAAGTCGTCGAATAAAAGGATGCACTGATGAAAGGCAGGACATCACGCCCCACCCTGCCCCGATTCGGTCAACGAATCCAAAAAGGCAAAGAGTTTCGCGTTCATCTGCGTAAAATCGAAACGCTCAATTTCATCGGGATGCTGCACATAAGCCTGCGTCCTGCTTTGCGCCGCCAAGTTTTCACGCCCGTCGGCGGCAATCAAGAGGCCGACGGCGGCGCGGTCGAATTCCAAATGCGCCTGAAACGCATAATGCTTGGGAGAGAAGCGGACAATCTGGCGCGGACAACCTTTGCTCGCCGCCAATACTGCCGCCTCATCCGTCAGTCCGGGCATATCTCCGTGCCAATGTCCCGCAAGGAAAGACGCGCCCAGCAAGGCGGTATGCGGGTCGTTCAAACCTTCCTGCGTCAACTCGACCGGATACACGCCGATTTCGCGGTGCGGGCTGCGCCCATGCCGTGCGCCGTAGGCGACGGACAAAAGCTGCGCGCCCAAGCACACGCCGACAATGTACTTGTCCGCCGACACCGCCTGACGCATCAGGCGCAGCTCGGCTTCAGGGTCGTAATACGGAAAAGCCTGCCTGTCTTCATCGGGCGACTGCGGCCCGCCCATGACAATCAGAAAATCGATACCGTCCGCATTTTCGGGCAACGCTTCCGACTCATAAACCTTAGTCGACGCCGTACGATGCCCGCGCGACCGCGCCCAATCCCAATACGCGCCCGGCACTTCAAAATCCTCGTGCAGGATGAAATGGACGTTCAGCGTTTTTCCCCGCGTACCGCCGTCATGGCGAAGTTCCTGCTTCATCAGTTTTCTCCCTTTGCAACAAGACCGATATTTACAGCAAACCGTGCTGCAACAGCTTCTTACGCAGCGTATTGCGGTTCAGTCCCAAAATCACCGCTGCTTTGGACTGATTGCCGCCGCATTGTTCCATCACGCACGCAAGCATCGGCTTTTCCACTTGGTGCAACACCATGTCGTACACACCGCAAGGCTCCGTACCGTTCAAGTCTTTGAAATACTGTTGCAAATTCTGTTCAACGCATTGCGCAATATCGGGGATGGGTTGTTTCATAACATATCCTCCTTCGTTGTTTTTAAAGATGACAGGTCGTCTGAAACGGGGTTCAGACGACGTTTGTTGAGTTTGAATTAAATAGATTGTTTTTTATTTCGATAAAACTGTGTTTTCAGACGACCTGATATTGCCGCCATTTCCGGATAAGAATCATCCTGTTGGCCCGACGACCCAAGCTACCCGCTGATAACCTTAATCCCCAGCAAAGCCAACGCCCCGCCGCAAAATCGGTCTATCCAATGACCGAAACGCTGAAAACGTTTGCTCACGGCAGGGGCGGACAACATCAGCGCGACAAGGCCGAGCCAAACGAACAGCATCAGCGCCATCCACACGCCGTAAACACCCATCTGCCACATCGGCGTATCCGGCGACAATACGACGGTAAACAGCGACAGCATATACACGACCGCCTTCGGATTCAGCACATTGCACAACACCCCGCGCCATATCGTTTTCCATGTCGGTTCATCCGCCATATTATCCTTACGGATTTCGACCGTCCCGCCCACAGCTTTCGCGCGCAAACCTTTATAGCCGATATACAGCAGATACAGGCCGCCGCCAATTTTGACCGCAGTTAGAAGCGGGGCGGACTGAGCCACCAGCGTGACCAAGCCGAGTACGGAATAAATAATGTGGATACCGAATCCCAACGCAATGCCCAGCGCGGTCAACATTCCGGCAACCCGCCCCCGGCTCAACGCCTGCTGCGAAACGAGTACAAAATCAGGGCCGGGCGACATGCACGCCAAAAAATGTACGCCGGTGATAATCCAAAAGCCACGCCAAAAAGTCATACTGAAGCCTTTTGTATTAAAGGAGGTTGGCTGTAGAAAGGCACATCAGCCTTTAAGAATGAATGAAGATTAACCATCAAGCCTTCACCATGCCGGATTACAGTCCACGCAACCTACTCCCCCAAGCAGGTAATCTTGCCAACCTTTTCTCCGTCCGGTTCGATTTCTGCTACATGATCTCCATATTTATCATCCCAAAAGAAACGCCCGTTTTTCTCATACCAAGGTTCGCCCAGTACATACCAAGCCTTGTCCAAACTGTCACCGGGGCGGATGGTTTCGCATGTCGCTCTACTCTTAAACGCACTCAACATACACGCATCATGTTGACGACAATCGGGATTCATGCACCTGCCCTTGTCGTCATTCCAATTGCGATCCATTAATTTACAGGCTATCAAATTATAGTCATAAGCATAAAACCCGTATCCTGTCATCAACAGCGCAGCAATACCTAAGCTTTGTAAACGCGGCGTTAATTTCATATTTACTTCCCAAAAATAAAAAGGTCGTCTGAAACGCCCTACCCTTCACGATATGCACACATCCAGCGGTCGGTTTTTTCCGAAAGCGCCTCAAGATAGGCAGCAAGGGTATCGTATTGTGCCGCTGCGCTGTCCAAGCGGTTGATGTCCCGGCGTGTCTGCTCGCCGTCGGGCATTTCGTCGATGTACCAGCCGATGTGTTTGCGGGCGATGCGCACGCCGGCAACTTCGCCATAAAATTCATGCATGGCACGGATGTGGTTCAAAATGGTGGCGTTGCATTCTGCCAAGCTCAAGGCCGGCGGTAAAACGCCGTGTTCGACATAATGTTTTAAATCACGGAAAAGCCACGGCCTGCCTTGTGCGCCTCGCCCTATCATGATGCCGTCTGCAGCGGTTTGCTTGAGGACGGCGGCGGCTTTTTGCGGCGAAGTGATGTCGCCGTTGACCCAGACGGGGATGTTCAGACGGCCTTTGGTTTCGGCAATCAGATCATAAGCCGCTTCGCCTTTGTACATTTGCGTGCGTGTGCGTCCGTGGACGGCAAGGGCGGCGATGCCGCAATCTTCGGCGATGCGGGCGATGGCAGGCAGGTTTTTGTGGTCGTCGTGCCAGCCCAAACGGGTTTTGAGGGTAACGGGAACGTCCACCGCGCGGACGACGGCTTCGAGAATGGCGGCAACCAGCGGCTCGTTTTGCATCAGCGCGCTGCCGGCTTGAACATTGCAGACTTTTTTGGCGGGACAGCCCATGTTGATGTCGATAACCTGCACCCCGAGGCTGACGTTGTAACGCGCGGCATCCGCCATCTGCTGCGGATCGCTGCCGGCAATTTGGACGGCAACGATGCCGCCTTCATCGGCAAAATCGCTGCGGCGCAGGGTCTTTTTGGTATTTCTAAGCGTCGGGTCGCTGGTCAGCATTTCGCACACCGCCCAACCTGCGCCAAAATCTCGGCAAAGTCGGCGGAACGGTTTGTCCGTAATGCCCGCCATCGGGGCGAGTGCAATGGGATTGTCGATAATGTAGCCGCCGATGCGCATGGTCAAACCGCCGTATGGAAAGGGCTGCCATTGTACAATTTTTAAGCAGGGTTTCCAATGGGATTTACTTTGACGGATAGGAAAAAAGGTCGTCTGAAAAAGTTCAGACGACCTTTGTTTTCCATTTACCTTGCTATTTTACTAAGTCGGCTATACCTGCCAAAATCAATGCGGTAAAGATAGAGACTGAACTCCCTATCATCAGAGAAAATAAGTTAATCAAACCCGACAACGCGCCCGTAAGAAGCAAAGCCAAAACAATCCATGTTCCATAAGGTTCGATTTGACGAAACTTCATAGACCATTTTGCATTGAGGAAAGAGTCAAGAATGACGCCACCATCGAGCGGCAAAATCGGAAGCAGGTTAATGACGATCAAAACTATATTAATTGTCATACCAAACTGGGTCATGATCATTAATGGGTCAACATACGCCTCAGGGACCGCGCCACCTAAAAACGAGAGCATCGCCCAGAAATACACCAGAATCAGATTGGTTACCGGACCGGCAACGGCAATCCATCTCCGCGCGCTGCGCACATTCTTAAAATTGCGGGCATTAATCGGTATGGGGCGTACCCAGCCGTAAACAAACGGTGTTAACGCCAGGCTCAACGCAGGTACGATGATTGTTCCTATCAAATCGATATGCGCCATCGGATTTAATGTCAACCGTCCGAATTGTAATGCGGTGGGGTCGCCACAGCGATATGCAACATAACCGCGTGCAATCTCACGCATGACCAAGGAAAGCATCACCGGGGGGATAGCAAGCAGCACATAACTGAAATCAAAGTTTCCAAACATAGTTTTCCTTAAAAAGGTCGTCTGAAAAACTCAGACGAAATGCACCAAGGGCGCATCGTAGGTAAACACTGTCAAATTTGCAATAAGCAGGCCGCTCGAGAATCTCGGCGGCCTGTCGGCAGATGATTATTCTTCAGTTGCTGAATGTTCTTCAGTATTTTCTTCGGAATCAGTTTCTGCCTCTGAGTCATAACCCGATGGCAACAATAATCTAGATATGATAGGTACTGTCAACTCTTTTATGTCGATGACTTTTTCGCTTGCAGGCTTAAACTTGAATACGGGTTTGCCGTAATTGTGGTAAATACTTTCCATAACGATGTTCAACGCCTGAGTGTTGCTTTTGCTGTTGACCTGCGTGTAAATACGCGTTGCCAACAATCTGCCTTTTCCATTCAGATAGTAGTCATAATAGAGAGGCATACCGACCATCTTTTCAAAGCCGGAGTGCATTGAAATGCCTTTCTCTTTTGTACTGTCTATAAACTCGCCAAAGAATTTTTCAACTTTCTCGTAACCTTCAGCCGTAGAGCCTTCCTCCGGTTTTTTCTTCAGAGCATCAAATTCTTTTTTGAATTCTTTAGCGAAAGCGTTGATAAAGAGCGGGTCATATTCGTCTTTATGGGTGTAATGGATGCGGTATTTTGCTTTGTTTTGCTTACCGAATTCATCCATATTTTCAAGGCGGTATGCCTCAGCAGGAGCAGCTTTGCTGGCTTCAATATAGGCTTTGAATACCGCCTTTGCGGCATGACGCAAAGGAATGCCTTTGACCATCTCTTCATCTTTAAGCTGTATGCTGATAGGTTGCTCTTCAGCCAAACGCTTACGGATCTCTTCGCTCGTAAAGATGCTCATAATCATCGAACTGAGCAATGGCTGGTCAATAGTCAGACTGAGATTTTCACCCTCAATCAGCATGGGAGATTGGATATTCAATTGCTCATTGCGATGGTTAATCGAGATAGCAGGAATCCACTCGGCTTTTTTGGCAGGCAAGTCGATTGCGACATGCGATTTCAAACGCACGCCTTCCAAATAACGTCCGACAACCGGATATTCTTGCCATTTATCGATCATTTCAGGGAACCATTTATCATTATCGGTATCCAGCAAGGCTTCTTTCAGCTTGGTCTGATCTTCTTCCGAAAGTTCGATTCCGTCTTCGTTCAATTCTTTGACTTGTTTGTCAAGTTCGGCTTGATCCTTCTTTGTTTCTTCCAAACGGGCTTTCTTCTCGCTTTCCGGCGCTACTCCTGCTTCGGCAGTGGAAGTATGAAACTTCACTTCGCTATCAATGTTATAGCTGTAATCATCCGTATAGACGCGATCAAGGGAAATTGCCATCATTTCATGGGCAGATTTGTTTTCAAGGCTGCTGCATGCGCTCAAACCAAATGCCGCCGCCAATACTAGACAAAACGTCTTTTTCATTTACTGTTCCTTAAAAAAACAATCCAATGGGAATGTAAATGACTTTTAACACAAATAATTTAATGTGACAACATCATTGTATTGTTCGGTTTCAGACGACCTTTTAAACACCATTACAAAATGCCGTTATGGTAAGTCTGATCATCAATCATGGTCGGATATTTCGGGTGGTTGGCATAAACAGTATCGTGGATTGCTTCAACTTTGTTATGCACATGACCCAATACATCAGAAAGCGCGATGTCCTTACCGGTTGTATTCACATCTTTCAATTGGTCGCCATTATGGGTATTGCTGCCGGCAAAGGTATCGACATCTGCCTCATGCTTCAACCAAGTCGCATACAGTTTGCCTTTGATGTCGGTATGCAGGGTATTGTTGGCAACATTCAGCGTGGCTTTTCCTACACCGTCACCGGTACTGTTGACATCCACAATGGCATCGTTCAGCTTGCCGTGGAGGGACAACGTATTGTTGGTCACGTTGTACTCTTTGGCATTGGTACGCATATAGGCGAATTCACGATAACCGGCCGACTCTTCGCGAACGGTAATATTGTTATTGTTTAACGTTATCGAACCATGCAGGGGGACATCCGAGCGGTGTTCTTCAAAATAGAACGGCACGGCTCCTGGTGCAATTTTTCCGATATTGGCAGTATTGTCGCTGATATTGATGGTGCCCGTACCGATACCGTCGTGTTTGCTGACATGATCATATGTGTTGTTAATCACTGCCATCAGGTATTTGGTGGACTCACCGTCGATTTTGTTGTCGGTAATATTCAGCGTGTAATCCATTTTGTTTTCATGGTTACGGAATTCGATGCCATAAGTTTGGATGTGGTTTTGGTACACTGCCAAATTTTTAATGGTATTGCCGCTGATGTCGTAATAACCTTTATCCGCCGTATGCAAATCGCGCAATTGAGTATTGGTTTGCACTTGGATGCCGGAATACATGTGGTAATACCTACCTAAATCATCATCCATATAAAGACGGAAATTCGGGTCTTGCGTAATAACGTTGTCTTTAATTTTCACGTTATCCATGGAAAATTGGCGGTTGTAGGCAGCGATACCATACAGACGGTCACCGTTTAAGACGTTGTTTTCGATAACGATACCGGTGCCATCATGCACATCCAAACCTTTACGGTAGTTATGGTCGGTCGTATTGTTGCGGAAAGTAATGCCGTAGTTGTAGCTGCCTGCCATGGCTGTCATGCCATAACCTGTACCGCCATCAGCCTCGTGACCGTTCCACTCCAATCTATTGCCTTCGCCGACAAAGTTCTTTTGATATCCGACCATCGCGCCGGCAACACGGTTGTGGTGCAGATAGGAGTCGACAATACGGTTGTTCTCACCCAGAGGCAGTTGGTCATATTGTTCGTTGATTTCACCGCTTTGGACGCGTGCTTTGTAAGTTTGGCTCTTACCTGCTTCCCGAACCAATGCATCAGTCGATGTAAACATCACACCGGCACGGTTGACTCCGGATACTTCGACTTTGCTGATTAAAGTATGGTCGGCATCGTTGACCAAAATGCCGCTGACTTTTCCGAAGTAGCTCAAGCCCTTCCGGTAAAAGTCCGGATTGGTATATTTAACAGAAAGATTCGCAATCGTTTTATGGCTTTGTCCATCCACCAAAATACCGGCAAATGCGCGAATATCATCGTGATTGGTATTGGGGTTGAACACACCGACCTGTGCTTTATCAAAGGTGATCAGCGTTTTGCCCATGCCCGAACCAAAAATACCTTTGACACCTGAATTATTGCCATTGATGACAATTTGATCGGAAATATAGTAAGTACCGTCCATAAACAGCATGGCTTTTTCTTTGTGTGCCGCAGTCAATGCCGCTTTGATGGCTGCCAAGCTGTCTTTTTTCCCGGTCGGATCTGCGCCAAAATCATTGACGTCGATGTATCTGCCAAATTCTTTCGATTGATGAACGGTGTAGTTGGAAACCTCCCCTTCTTTTACTTCATCTTGATGATTGGCTTGATGTTCAGCCTGCCTAGCAGTATGGGCTTCATTGAATTTTGAAGTATTGTGTCGAGCCGTTTCTTTATTGTCACCAGCCTGATTGTCTTCATGTTTGTGGGCAACCGTTACCGCTGGTGTTGAATGCGCCGCTTTACCGTTGGTTTGATGATGGTGTGCAACATCATTTTCAGTATGTTGCGCTTTCTCGGCAGCCTGTTTTTCAGCCAGGATTGCTTTGGTTTTAGCGGCAATTTCCGCTTGTTTGGCTGCATGTGCGGCTTTTGATTTTTCTAATGCTTCAGCCTGTCTTGCAGCCGATGCTGCTTTGGCTTTTTCCAAGGCTTCGGCTTGACGTACTGCAGCGGCGGCTTTTGCCTTTTCCATAGCTTCTGCATGTCTTGCAGCGGCGGCGGCAACAGCGGCCTGTCTAGCAGCTTGGTATTTTGCCATGACCTGCTCTTTGGCTGCTTGAGCTTCTGCCTGTTTGCGTGCAACAACATCAGCACGGAGAACCTGAGACATGATGGCCATTTCTTTGCTGGTTAATTTACTGCGGTCGGCAACCGGCGCCGGTTTGGTATTTTTTGAAGTATTGACTGCGGCAGTATCGGCAGAGGGCGTATGTTGCAGACCAAAAATTTTATCCTGTCCCCTCAATTGTTTAGGGAGGGCTGCTGCCAGATTCAGACCGCCAAAAGAATGGTCGTAAATCAATTTGTTCAACGCAGAAGGAGCATGGCCGGCATGATCTTGGCTTGCGGCTACTGCATGATTAGATTGAGAAGTTTGACTTTTAGTGTGAACTCTTGTTTGTCCGAGATTGAAGAAAGAGTACGTGGTTTTAGTTGACATAATATATTTTCCCTAGTTTAAAAGCCGCAGACTTGCGTCTGAAGCAACGAAAGCAATGCTTTCCTACCCTTTTTCAGCGATTTTTATATGTCGTTTGAATGATTTGAAATCATTTCCATCGTCATTTAAATAGCTGTAACGATTATTACTCATTCTAAAACCTCAAAACCTGACGCTCTTTTTTTAATCCTTCCGCCTTTTAAACATAAAACCGCACTTAAATATCCCTATAACATTCAGACGACTTTTCATGATCTTGTAAAAGTCATTCCAAAGCTCTCACTTTGGAACAGTCATCTTGTAATGTCACATTAATATATTAAACACTGCTTTACATTAAAAAACGAAAACCTAAGTCTATCAGAGTTCTAGAGTATCTATTTAGTTCACTGCGATGTCGATTTAAGTCCCTTTTTTCGACATTTTTCAGCAACTAAATATACCAAACGAGTAATGAAATGATTCTAGCATATTGAATTGGTATAATTACATTTTCATAACTTAGCAAATATTAAAATTTTTTAATTATTTGAAAAATAGAAAAATTTTTTTATTTTTTAGTTCAAATAGTGACTGTTTTTCACAACAACACACCAAACATCGGGATATTTTTTTACAAATGGCACGACAAAATCTGTTTACAAAATAAAAAGGTCGTCTGAAAAGAAATTTTCTTTCAGACGACCTTTGGATCTGTTCTATTAGTACGAAATCAAATTAGCACACTTCAACCAACCAGCCATGCTTGTCTTCCGCCAAACCGTATTGGATGTCGGTCAAGGCTTTGCGCAAAGCGTAGCCGCGTTCTTGGCTCTTCACTTCGATTTCTTTGCCGTCGATGACAAAAGAGGTTACGGGCGAGATAACGGCGGCGGTACCGGTCAGAATCGCTTCCGCACCCTCTTCGACTGCGGCTTTGAGTTCGTCCACGGTGAAATTGCGTTCGCTGACGGTGTAGTCCAAGTCTTTGGCGACGGTCAGCACAGAATCGCGGGTAACGCCGTGGAGGAATTCGTCGGTCAACGGCTTGGTGATGATTTCGTTGCCTTTAATCAGGATAAAGTTGGACGCGCCGGTTTCCTGTACGTCACCGTTCGGGCAGAACAGGACTTGGTTTGCACCGTGTTCGGCTTTTGCCTTCAACACCCAAGGCATGGCGGAGGCGTAGTTGCCGCCGCATTTGACGCGGCCCATGTGCGGTGCGCAGCGGATGTGCTCGGTTTCAACCAAAATTTTCACGGGCGAACCGGCTTTGAAATAGTCGCCGACCGGAGACGCGAGGATATAGAGTAGCGCAGTTTCGGACGGTGAACCGGCTTTGCCGATAACGGGGTCGGTACCGATGAGCGTCGGGCGCAGATACAGCGCTGCAGGCGCATCGGGAATTTCATCGGCGGCGCGTTTGACCAATTCGATCAGTGCATTCAGATAGGCTTCGGTTTCGGGTCGCGGCAGGTGCAAAATGTCTGCGCTTTGCTGCATACGGGCGATGTTTGCCGTCGGACGGAACAAGACGATTTTGCCGTTTGCCTGACGGAAGGCTTTTAAACCTTCAAAGCATTCGCTGCCGTAATGCAGGGCGTGTGCGCCGGGTGCGAGGGTGAGGTCTGAGGAAGTTTGCCATTCGGTCGGCTGCCATTTGCCGTCCTTGTGGGCGATAACGGGCATTTGGGCGTGGAAGACGCTGCCGAACACGGCGGGTACGGGTCTGCTCATGGTGATTGCCTTTCTTATTCTGTTTGGTTCTGTTTAGATATTAAAAGTTGAAAGATACGCCTGTACGGATGGTTTTGACAAGTCCGAATACTTGTTTCGCAAACAGCTTTCGCCCAAGCCCTTGCCTGATAACGAAATACGGAAAACCATCCATTCCGATACGCATACGAATTGTCTGCAATCATGCCTACCGTGTACTACATATATATAGTGGATTAAATTTAAATCAGGACAAGGCGACGAAGCCGCAGACAGTACAGATAGTACGGAACCGATTCACTTGGTGCTTCAGCACCTTAGAGAATCGTTCTCTTTGAGCTAAGGCGAGGCAACGCCGTACTGGTTTAAAGTTAATCCACTATATAATGAAGCCTAAGGTCGTCTGAAAACTGCCGCACATCCTATCCGAAACAATCCAAATCGTTTAAACTAAGCCACATCTGCGGCAAACGGATTCAGAAACGGAATCCCTATCGACCACCCTACCGAATTTTCAGACGACCTTTTCAAAACTTTCCGACAGGCATACCGCCGGAGACATCCATGAAACTGATTTACACCATTATCAAAGTCATCATTTTATTATTGTTTTTACTGCTCGCCGTCATCAATACCGATAGCGTCGCCTTCCACTACCTGCCCGGTCAGAAAGCCGATTTACCGCTGATTGTCGTCCTCTTCGGTGCGTTTGTCATCGGCATCGTGTTCGGCATGTTTGCCCTGTTCGGCAGACTTTTGGCGCTGCGCAGCGAAAACAACCGCCTGCGTGCCGAAGTCAAAAAACACGCGCATTTGAGCGAAAAAGACCTTGCAGCACCCGTACCGCAGCAACCCACGCCGCAAACGACTGCCTCTGCCAAACAACCCGTACAAACGCCCAAGCCTTAAAAAAGGAATCACATGGACAACGAATTGTGGGTCATCCTCCTGCCCATTACCCTTTTGCCCGTCTTCTTCGCCATGGGCTGGTTTGCCGCCCGTATCGACATGAAAACCGTGTTGAAACAGGCGAAAAGTGTGCCTGCCGGCTTTTACAAAAGTCTGGACGCATTGGTTGACCGCAACAGCGGCCGTGCCGCCCGCGAACTGGCGGAAGTCATCGACCAGCAGCCGCAGTCTTACGACCTCAACCTGACCTTGGGCAAACTCTACCGTCAGCGCGGCGAAAACGACAAAGCCATCAATATGCACCAAGCCCTGCTCGACTCGCCCGATACCGTCAACGAAAAACGCGCGCGGGTGTTGTTCGAACTCGCGCAAAACTACCAAAGCGCAGGCTTGGTTGACCGCGCCGAACAAATCTTCATCGGCTTGCAGGAAGGCAACATGGCGCGCGAAGCCCGTCAGCACCTGCTCAGCATCTACCAGCAAGACCGCGACTGGGAAAAAGCCATCGAAACCGCGCAGCTCCTCAGCCACGACGAGCAAACCTACCAATTTGAAATTGCACAGTTTTATTGCGAACTTGCCCAAACCGCGCTGTTCAAATCCAATCTTGACGCCGCCCGTTACAACGTCCAAAAAGCCTTGGACGCCAACAAAAAATGCGCCCGTGCCAACATGATTTTGGGCGACATCGAAACCAAACAGGGCAATTTCCCCGCCGCTGTCGAGGCATACGGCGCCATCGAACAGCAAAACCATGCCTACCTGAGCATGGTCGGCGAAAAACTCTACGAAGCCTACGCCGCCCAAGGCAAACAGGAAGAAGGGTTAAACCGGCTCATCGGCTACATGCAGACTTTCCCCGATTTAGACCTCATCAACGTCATTTACGAAAAAGCCCTGCTGCTCAAAGGCGAAAGCGAAGCCGCCCAACTTGCCATCGACCTCGTGCGTCAAAAACCCGACCTCAACGGCGTATACCGCCTGCTCGGTTTGAAAATCAGCGACATGAATCCCGCATGGAAAGCCGATGCCGACATGATGCGCTCCGTCATCGGCCGCCAACTCCAACGCAGCGTCATGTACCGCTGCCGCAACTGCCACTTCAAATCCCAAGTCTTCTTCTGGCACTGCCCTGCCTGCAACAAATGGGAAACCTTCACACCCAATAAAATCGAAGTGTGAAGCAAACCAACAAAAAGGTCGTCTGAAAAAAGTTTCAGACGACCTTTTAGCTATTTTCCATCCTACACTGCTACGGCAGCCTTGATGTGCGGATGCGGGTCGTAACCTTCCAACTCGAAATCGTCAAACTTAAATGCAAACAAGTCTTTGACTTCCGGATTGATTTTCATCACCGGCAGCGTGCGGGGGTCGCGGCTCAATTGCAGTTTTGCCTGTTCAAAATGGTTGCTGTACAGATGCGCATCACCCAAGGTATGGATAAATTCGCCCGCCTCCAACCCGCAGATTTGGGCAATCATCATGGTCAACAGCGCGTAACTGGCAATGTTGAACGGTACGCCGAGGAAAATGTCTGCGCTGCGTTGGTAAAGCTGGCAGGACAGTTTGCCGTTGGCAACGTAAAACTGAAACAGCGCATGGCAAGGCGGCAATGCCATTTCATCCACCAGCGCGGGATTCCATGCCGACACAATCAGACGGCGGGAATCGGGGTTTTTCTTGATTTGCTCCACGACGTTGGCAATTTGGTCGATATGGCGGCCGTCGGGCGCAGGCCAACTGCGCCATTGGTAGCCGTACACAGGTCCCAAGTCGCCGTTTTCGTCCGCCCATTCGTCCCAAATGGAAACATTATTATCTTTCAAATATTTGATGTTGGTATCGCCTTTGAGAAACCAAAGCAGCTCATGGATAATCGAGCGCAGGTGCAGCTTTTTGGTGGTCAGCAGCGGAAAGCCTTGACTCAGATCGAAGCGCATTTGATAGCCGAACACCGAACGAGTGCCTGTACCGGTACGGTCGGATTTATCGGTACCGTTTTCGAGAACGTGACGCATTAAATCGAGGTAGGCTTTCATTGGTGTCCTTTAAGGGTGTGTGTTGTTGGAGATGATTTGGGGGCATAGTATAACAATTATATGGTAATTTGCCGGAAGATTACATGGTCGAGGTCGTCTGAAAACTGAAAACAGGGTTCAGACGACCTTGGCATTATCCGTTATGGATTGTCCTGAAACACGTTTTTCTATCTGAAACAAAATTCGTTTTTTAAGGTGTTATTTTCTTTCTTACCCTGTTTTCCAAGGGTAATTTTCGTAAAATTGTTGACAATATTGACCGTTTTCACATGAAAATTTGTGTCGGATTGAATTTTTTACACTCTTTCATTTCAAATTTCTAGTTAAATTACTTAGAATATATAATCAATTTATTTTAAAATTATGAAATTTTCAAAAATATTTTTATATTTTATTGGCTATATATACCAAATAATAAAATTCTCAAAAAAATAATGTCAACAATTTTCATCAAAACTGCTTGGCAGGCAAAAAAATTAGGTTTATATTGCTTTCCACAAATTCATCATCCTTTCCAATCTAATCCACAGGGAGCATAAAATGACCGATTTGAACGCCTTGTTTGCCAACCTCAAACAACGTAACCCCAATCAAGAGCCGTTTCACCAAGCGGTTGAAGAAGTATTCATGAGCTTGGGCCCGTTTTTGGCAAAAAATCCGAAATACACCCAACAAAACCTGCTTGAACGCATCGTCGAACCTGAGCGCGTCATTATGTTCCGCGTCACTTGGGTGGACGACAAAGGACAAGTCCAAGTCAACCGTGGCTACCGTATTCAAATGAGCTCCGCCATCGGTCCTTACAAAGGCGGCTTGCGTTTCCACCCGACCGTCGATTTGGGCGTATTGAAATTCCTCGCCTTTGAACAAGTGTTCAAAAACGCCCTGACCACCCTGCCTATGGGCGGCGGTAAAGGCGGTTCCGACTTCGACCCCAAAGGCAAATCCGACGCCGAAGTGATGCGTTTCTGCCAAGCCTTTATGAACGAACTCTACCGCCACATCGGCCCGAACACCGACGTACCTGCGGGCGACATCGGCGTAGGCGGCCGCGAAATCGGTTTCCTCTTCGGACAATACAAAAGAATCCGACAACTGCTTTACCTTCAAACATCATATACTGACTGCCTTCAATAATCGGATTGT
>CAKARM010000008.1:0-18286 GCA_916720585.1 uncultured Neisseria sp. | reverse complement strand
TAGTACGACAAGGCGAGGCAACGCCGTACTGGTTTAAAGTTAATCCACTATAAAACAGGTCGTCTGAAAACGTATTCAGCTTTCAGACGACCTGTTTGATGTTAGAATGATTGCTTATATCTATGAATGAATCACCAAGAGGCTTGTCGATATGTCCTTATCCATTGATGAACAGCTTTTGCCGCACCGCAATGCCATCGATGAAATCGATGCCGAGATTTTGCGCCTGTTGAACGAGCGCGCAGGCCATGCGCACGCCATCGGAGAATTGAAAGGAACGGGTGCGGTGTACCGTCCCGAGCGCGAAGTGGCAGTATTGAGGCGGATTCAGAGTTTGAACCAAGGTCCGTTGCCTGACGAATCCATCGCAAGACTGTTTCGCGAAGTGATGAGCGAATGCTTAGCGTTGGAGCGTCCGCTGACGATTGCCTACCTCGGTCCGCAGGGAACGTTTACCCAGCAGGCAGCCATCAAACATTTCGGCCATGCCGCCCATACCGCCGCATTTCAAACCATAGACCAGTGTTTCCGCCAAGTCGAGACGCGGCAGGCGGATTATTTAGTTGCGCCGGTTGAAAACTCGACCGAAGGCTCGGTCGGACGCACCTTAGACTTATTGGCGGTAACCGCATTGAAAGCCTGCGGCGAAGTCATTGTCCGCATCCATCACAACCTCTTGCGTAAAGGCACGCACGAATTGGGCGGCATCACAAAAGTCATCGCACACGCCCAAGCGCTGGCGCAATGCAACGACTGGCTCGGACGCAACCTGCCCAACGCCGAACGCATCGCCGTTTCCAGCAACGGAGAAGCGGCAAGGCTGGTGGCAGAATCAGACGACCCCAGTATCGCCGCCATCGCAGGGCGTACCGCAGCCGATATTTATCATTTGAACTATGTCGCCGAGTGTATCGAAGACGAGCCGAACAACACCACGCGCTTCTTGGTCATGGGGCATCAAGATACAGGCAGCAGCGGCAAAGACAAAACCTCGCTGGCAGTCTCCGCGCCCAACCGCGCCGGTGCCGTCGCCGCGCTGTTGCAGCCGTTTACCGAATCGGGCATTTCAATGACCAAGTT
This sequence comes from uncultured Neisseria sp., assembly GCA_916720585.1. Taxonomy (GTDB): domain Bacteria; phylum Pseudomonadota; class Gammaproteobacteria; order Burkholderiales; family Neisseriaceae; genus Neisseria. The sequence goes on along the minus strand of CAKARM010000008.1, from coordinate 17,206 downwards.
CGAAAGCCGCCCGAGCAAATCCGCGCTGTGGGAATACCTGTTCTTCATCGACATCGAAGGACATCAAAACGACGAAAAAGTCCAAAATGCACTGCGGCTCTTGAGCGAACGCGCATCGTTTGTCAAAGTCATCGGTTCCTATCCGGCAGCCGTTTTGTGATGTAACGGAAATAAAGAAGGTCGTCTGAACATTCAGACGACCTTTTTTGCTAAACAAGGGTCGTCTGAAATATTGAACACGTTTTTTCAAAATCAATCAGACTTCGGTATGGATGCCGCGCTTTTTAAAGGATGCTTTTACACGCTTATGCCGGTCTTTGATAAACAGCGGCGCAGTTCTTTTGAACAGCAGGCATAAGATAAAGACGGGCACAAAGCCGATTTTTTATAAAATGCCGTCTGAAATTTCAGACGGCATTTGGTCTATTAATATTTAGGCAAAGCGCAACCTTCCGGAGTGGTAATTCTGCACTGTGTTACACCTGCGGTTGTATGGCATTGATTTAATGCATTAGCTTCGGCACGACCAAGATCATCTACTCCATAGAAAGTTTTCCATTTGCCTTTATATCTGCCTTGTGCAACTGCAAGACAGCCGTTTCTAACCCATTTTGCAACTACACATGGAGCATTGCTCCCTCCTTGCTCACAGGTTTTGATGGCTTGTCTTTTGGCTGCCTCAAGTGAATCCATATCCATTGCACCACCTGAAATACCCGTTTTAGGATTGATTGCCCATGCTAAATATTTTGAAGGGACATCGATGTTTACAACCTTTGTTTGACTTTGGGTGGAGCCGCTATTGGAAGATTGGGGGCTGCCAACGTTATATAAAATCTGCCGACCCGAGCTGTCGATAATGCGACAGGTCCCTGTCGCTGGCTGGTATTCTCCAGCACAACCGTTTGCATAAACATTAAGGCTAGTCAGTCCTAACAATACAAAAAATAATTTTTTCATTACAATTCCAATCTTTTGTTTTTTAAAAATTTTAATATTTAAATGTAGAAATACTAGGATGGCTTACTTCCTTTGCCGGGTTGTTTCATGGTGTCTGCGATCACTGTCTGACTGCTACCTGTTGTCCATGAAGTATTATATTACTTATTCAATTTGCTGCGTTTTTTCAACATGACCATTCCATCGGACAGCCCACTCTTTCAATAAACAGTGGCGTTTTTCAAATGTCCGACGCAAAGTCGGCAATCCGATTAGCCGGTCAACCGTTTTTCCCAGCCCGAAAGTAAATTCCACCGTATCCGTCACACAGGTACGCCCTCCGGAAAATCTGAATTCATGTGTATGGCGGAAGGAGCGGTAAATCCCTTTCAGCATCAGGTCGGTAAACGATTGGTTCGGCTCAAGCGAAATGATTTCGGCGCGATGCCGCAACCAAATCCCGCAAACTCTGTATCTGAAATCCAAAATATCTCCCCGCACCCAGTATTCCTTTTCCGATAACCATTGCACGTCAAACGGGAACTGACGGGCAAATCCATGTCGGGAAGTGCAGTAGCGGAATATCGGTTCGAGCGGCGCATCCAGCCAGACGCTGCGGGTGTAAGTCAGCATGATATCGACCGTTGTGGGTAAAAATGGGGATGTTGATAAGAGTGGTGCGGTCGGTATCAGTTCATAATTGCATTGAACAGATGGGTTGGTAGTGATAATGGAATAAAGGTCGTCTGAAAATTTTCAGACGACCTTTATGATGAATCGTGGCAGCGGGTTCAAATTATTCTTGGCTGATGGGTTCGAAGCCCGGGCAGTCTTCATTGTTTTTTGAGTTGCTTGCCCAGAAGATGCCGTCGCTGTTGAGATAAACGGAGCAGGTCTCGGTGGACTTGTATTCGTCTGTGGGTTTGGCTTCGAGGATGTATCTTGAGGAGGCGGAGTTTACGATTTTTTTATCGTTGTCGTCCGGGCCTTCGAAGTTGAAGATGGAGATATTGAAATATTGGTTTTGAACCAAGGGAGGCAACGAGGGATTGCCTGCTTCGGCTTTTACGGTCGCATGCTGGGCGTAGTAACGCTCGAGGTTTTGGGCGTTGATCAGCAGCTCGGAGCGGACGCTTTCCAAACGTGTTTTGCGGACGTAGCGTTGGTAAGAGGGATAGCCGATCGTCGCTAAAATCGCGATGATCAGGACGACAACGAGTAGCTCGGGGAGAGTAAAACCTTGTGATTTGTTTTTCATAGTAAGTGTCATTGTGTTGTTATATTTATCCAGCCGGGTCGTCTGAAAGGTTCGGGGAGGCGGCTGTTGTTGGGTTTGATGGATGTTGAATTATAGTTCTTTTCTCTTGTTTTGAATGTTTGGATAAATATTGAGATTGGGAAAATATGTAAATACGTTGAAATATTCTGGAAAAGGGTTTTGATTATTTCTATGTAAAACAATAAGTTAAATTTTAGTTTGGTCGGTTATTGTCTTGGCTGGGGTGGATGTTTACAGTAAAATCTGCCCGTTTTCAGCGTTTTCGGCGGATAAGTGTTGGGATTATGCGACATGAATCGGGCGCCGGATTGAACAGATGAAATGGATGAATCAGAAAGTCAGTTATGGCAAAGATTATTAATAAATGGACGGTTGGAATAACGGTTGCTGCGGTACTTGGGTTTGCTGCGTGGTCTTATTTCCAGCCCGAACCTCAAACTTCTTACATCACGGAAACGGTCAAACGCGGCGACATCAGCCAGACGGTATCCGCTACGGGCGAGATTTCGCCGTCGAATTTGGTGTCGGTGGGCGCGCAGGCTTCGGGGCAGATTAAGAAGCTGTACGTCAAGCTCGGGCAGCAGGTTAAAAAGGGCGATTTGATTGCGGAAATCAATTCGACCACTCAGGTGAACACGCTGAATACGGAAAAATCCAAGCTGGAAACGTATCAGGCGAAATTGGTTTCCGCCGAAATTGCGTTGAACAGCGCGGAGAAGAAATACAAGCGCGAGGCGGCTTTGTGGAAGGAAAACGCGACGTCCAAAGAGGATTTGGAAAGCGCGAAGGATGCGCTGGCTGCGGCTAAGGCAAACGTTGCCGAGCTGAAGGCTTCCATCAAGCAAACCAAAATTTCCATCAATACTGCTGAATCGGAATTGGGCTATACCCGCATTACTGCGACGATGGACGGTACGGTGGTGGCGATTCCGGTGGAAGAAGGACAGACGGTGAATGCGGTGCAGTCCACGCCGACGATTATCCAGTTGGCGAATCTGGATACGATGTTGAACAAAATGCAGATTGCCGAAGGCGATATTACCAAGGTCAAAGCGGGGCAGGACATTTCGTTTACGATTCTGTCCGAACCGGATACGCCGATTAAGGCGAAGCTCGACAGCGTCGACCCGGGCTTGACCACGATGTCGCTGGGCAGCTATACCACCAGCACGGACACGACTTCCAATGCGATTTATTACTACGCCCGCGCTTTGGTGCCTAATCCCGACGGCAAACTTTCTATCGGTATGACGACGCAGAATACGATTGAAATCAACGGCGTGAAAAACGTTTTGCTCGTGCCGACGCTGACGATTAAAAAACACGACGGCAAATCGTTTGTCAGCGTTTTGGGCGCGGACGGTAAAGCTTCGGAACGCGAGATTACGGTCGGTCTGAAAGACAGTATGAATACCGAAGTCAAAAGCGGTTTGAAAGAAGGCGACAAGGTGGTGATGTCAGAAATGAGCGCGGCGGAGCAGGCTGAAGCGGCGCAACGCGCCATGCAGGGCGGTCCGCCGAGATAAATAGGCAATAGGTCGTCTGAAAGTTTTGTTTCTAGCAAAATCCCGCTTTCAGACGACCTTTCCACTCCACACATCATTATCGGTCGGACACACTTATGAGCTTAATCGAATGTAAAAACATCAACCGCTACTTCGGCAGCGGCGCGAACCGCGTTCATGTGTTGAAAGATGTCAGCCTGTCGATAGAGAAGGGCGATTTCGTCGCCATCATCGGGCAGTCCGGTTCGGGCAAATCCACGCTGATGAACATCCTCGGCTGCTTGGATAGCGCGACTTCGGGTTCGTATCAAATCGACGGCATCGAAACCGCCAAAATGGAGCCGGACGAACTGGCGGCATTGCGGCGCGAACGTTTCGGCTTTATTTTCCAACGCTACAACCTTTTGGGTTCGCTGACGGCGCGGGACAACGTCGCCCTACCTGCCGTGTATATGGGCATGGGCGGCAAAGAACGTTCGACGCGCGCGGAGAAGCTGTTGCAGGATTTGGGTTTGGAAGGCAAAGAAGGCAACAAACCCAGCGAACTTTCCGGCGGCCAGCAGCAGCGCGTCTCCATCGCCCGCGCCCTAATGAACGGCGGCGAAATCATCTTCGCCGACGAACCGACCGGCGCGCTCGATACCGCCAGCGGCAAAAACGTAATCGAAATCATCCAAAAGCTGCATAAAGAAGGGCATACCGTGATTATGGTTACACACGATCCCGGTATCGCCGCCATCGCCAACCGCATCATCGAAATCCGCGACGGCGAAATCATCTCCGACAGTTCAAAAAATCCCGAAATCCCCGAAAGCAAAATAGAACGCATCAAAGAAAAATCTTCGTGGCTGTTTTATTACGACCAATTCGTCGAAGCCTTCAAAATGTCGGTGCAGGCGATTATGGCGCACAAAATGCGCTCGCTCCTGACCATGCTCGGCATCATCATCGGCATCGCCTCGGTCGTGTCCGTCGTCGCTTTGGGCAACGGTTCTGAGAAAAAAATCCTCGCAGACATCAGCGCGATGGGGACGAACACCATCAGCATCTTCCCCGGGCGCGGTTTCGGCGACAGGCGCAGCGGCAGGATTAAAACCCTGACCATTGACGACGCCAAAGTCATCGCCAAGCAAAGCTACGTCGCTTCCGCCACGCCGCAAACCACCTCCGGCGGCACGCTGACTTACCGCAACACTGATTTGTCCGCCTCGCTTTACGGCGTGGGCGAACAATATTTCGACGTGCGCGGGCTGAAGCTGGAATCAGGCCGCCTGTTTGACGAGGGCGATGTCAAAGAAGACGCGCAAGTCGTCGTGATTGACCAAAACACCAAAGAAAAACTCTTTGGCTCAGACGTCAATCCACTGGGTAAAACCGTCCTCTTCAACAAACGCCCGCTGACCGTCATCGGCGTGATGCAAAAAGAAGAAAACTCCTTCGGCAACGCCGACGTATTGATGCTCTGGTCGCCCTATACGACCGTGATGCACCAAATTACCGGTGAGAGCCACACCAACTCGATTACCGTCAAAATCAAAGACGACGCCAACACCCAAGTCGCCGAAAAAGGGCTGACCGAGCTGCTCAAAACGCGGCATGGTACGGAAGACTTTTTCATGAACAACAGCGACAGCATCAAGCAGATGGTTGAAAGCACCACCGGCACGATGAAGCTGCTGATTTCCTCTATCGCCTTGATTTCATTGGTGGTCGGCGGTATCGGCGTGATGAACATCATGCTGGTGTCCGTAACCGAGCGCACCAAAGAAATCGGCGTGCGCATGGCGATTGGCGCGCGGCGCAACAACATCCTGCAACAATTCCTGATTGAAGCGGTCTTAATCTGTATTATCGGCGGTTTGGTCGGGGTAGGGCTGTCCACTGCCATCAGCCTCGTGTTCAACCAATTCGTTACCGAATTTCCGATGGAAATTTCCATCGGCTCCGTCATCGGCGCGGTTGTCTGTTCCACCGCCATCGGCGTAGCGTTCGGTTTTATGCCCGCCAACAAAGCCTCCAAGCTCAATCCGATTGATGCTTTGTCTAAAGATTAAGTTTTCAGACGACCTCCAAACCTAAGGGGTCGTCTGAAAAAGCAAAAGTCGGGTCAGAACCCGACGCAATACCGAACACACGATTCACACAATACATTGCGAAAACAGCCCGAGCGTCGTCCGAATCCGCAACATATTTCAGACGACCCCTCCCGAAACAGGCATCTTCAGCCTTCAATACAAGGAAACCTATGGACGTTTACGCAACATACACAGCCTATCCGCAAAGCGGCATCGAACAAATCAAAGCCTCCTCCGGCACGCCTGCCGCCGTATCAGAATGCAGCGCAGGCAAACTATGGGACGCGCTGCATTTCGTCCTGACCGGCAAAGGCTCGGACGATGCCGACGCGGCAAACCCGTTGAGCAAAGCCATGATCGGCAACATCCTGCGGCAGGATGAAGAAGCGGGCGAACACACCGGATGGATCGACGATACCGAAACCGCCGAAGTAGCCCAAGCCCTGAACCAAGCCGACTTCGCCGCGCTGCTCGACGGCAAAACCGCAGCAGATTTTCAAAACAACCAAATCTACCCCGATATTTGGGGCGATGAAAAAGCCTTTGCCGAAACCCGCACGGAATTGGCGCAGCGGTTTAAAGAACTCGCCGCGTTCTACCAAGCCGCCGCCGAACAGCATTGCGGCGTCGTGGTCAGGATTTCATGATTTCAGACGACCTTTTTGAATGAGAAGAGGTCGTCTGAAAAAAGTAGGTCGGATACTTGTATCCGACATAAATTCAAATAAGAAATGCCTTTGCCGTCATTCCCGCCTGCGTGGGAATGACGGCAGCGAAAGTAGCGCGAGCTTTGCCCGCGAAAACAAGTTGCTCCATCCGGTTGCAGGTTTTCAGACGACCTCCAAACCAAAGGCTGAAACATGAACCCCGACAAAGTACAACGAAGCAAGCTGAATACATTGACTGACCTGCCCAATGTCGGCAAAGCCGTGGCGGAGGATTTGGTTTTGCTCGGCATCACGCAGCCGCAGGATTTGGCGGGGCAGGACGCTTATGAAATGTATTCCCGCCTGTGCAGCCTGACCGCAACCCGACACGATCCCTGCATGATCGATATTTTCCTGTCGCTGGTTGATTTTATGCAGGGAAACGAACCAAAGCCGTGGTGGCAGTTTACGGAACAGCGGAAAGCGGTTTTAGCCGATAAATAAACGCAGCCGATGAGATTGTTCAGACGACCTCCCGACCTTTCAGGTCGTCTGAAACCTTAAACCGAAAGACACAACATGCAGACAAAACCTTTTTTTCAGACGGCATTATCCCTGTCGCTCGCCCTTGCCTTAAGCGCGTGCGCCGTCCACAGCACCGACCAAAACCTCACGCTCGAATCGACGGGGCAGGTCATGAGCGCGGCGGAAACCGCCGAACGCTACGACGTGAACGGCAACTGGTGGGAAATCTATCAAAGCCCGCAGCTCAACGCCCTGATGTCGCAGGCTTTGGAAAACAATATCGATTTGAAACAGGCGGCCATCAGCGTCAATAAAGCCCTGTATCAGGCGAATATTTTGGGGGCGGATTTGGTGCCGTCGTTCAGCGGCTCGCTGGGTGCGTCCACATCCAAAAATCTGAAAACCGGCAGCCACGGCAACACCTTCAGCAGCCAGCTCGGTTTGAGCTACGAATTGGATTTGTGGCGCAAACTCAGTGCCACCGCCGACGCGCAAGTCTGGGAATACCAAGCTACGCAGCAGGATATGGCGAATACGCGCCTGACTTTGATCAACAATGTCGCCGACGCCTATTTCAACATCGCCTACCTCAACGAAGCCATTGAATTGGCGCAAAAATCCCTCAAGCAATATCAGGAAATCAACCGCATTGCCGATGCCAAGTTCCGCTACGGCAGAGCCGATTCCAGCCAGCCGACGCAGGCGAAACAATCGCTGTTGAGCGCGCAAAATAGCCTGATTTCCCTGAAAAACAGCCTCGACACGCAAAAACAGGTTTTACGCAACCTGCTCAACCTCAAGCCGAACGAAGCCATCGCCGCCGACCCAGCGCAATACCGCCTGCTGCCCGTCAAAGGCGTGAACCTCGACGTACCGATTACCGTGTTGGCGAACCGCCCCGACCTGCGCGCCGCCGAATACCGCCTGCAATCCTCGCTCCAATCCGTCAAAGCGCAAAAACGCAGTTGGTATCCCTCGATTACCTTGGGCGCGAGCTTGAGCGCGTCGTCTGAAAAAGCCAAAAGCGCGTTCAATATCCCGCTGCTGGGCGGCTCCGCCACCATCAACCTGCCGTTCCTCAACTGGCAGACCATGAAGTGGAAAGACAAAACCGCCCAAGCCAATTTCGACAGCGCCAAACTCGATTTTGAAAAAGCCCTGACTACCGCGCTGAACGAAGTCAACACCAACTACCTCGCCTACCAAAACGCCCAAGCTGCGCTCAGCAACCAAGAGCAGCGTTACGCCTTGGACAAGAAAAACAGCCGCTACTACCAAGTGCGCTACCAACACGGCAAAAACGAGCTGAAAGACTGGCTGGAAGCACTGAACACGGAATACAGTTCCGCCCAAACCGTGCTGAACCAGCGGTATGAAACGCTGAAATACGAAAACATGGTGTATAAAGCGATGGCGGGCCGTTATACGCCGAAGTAGGGCGTTTGGCTCGAGAGGTCGTCTGAAAACTGAGAAAAACGGTTTTCAGACGACCTTTTTGGCGGTTTGTCGGAAACAAACCGCCGATTTTTTCGTTTGTGCAGTAAAGACGTCGGTAATGTCCCGCTGCGGTTTAAATTTGCTGTAAAAATCGAAACGCCTCGGAAAAGCAAAGAATTTGAGTTTGGATATCGTTTTTTAGAAATTCGAATTTTATTGAAAATATTTTGATAAACAAAAGGATATGTGCTTTTTGTGGAATTGTTGGATGCAATCGCGTATAATTTTGCGATTGTTTTATTCTGCAATTTCAGGCAATAAATTGTCTGGGATGCTTATAGGAGCCCAATACCATGATGATATTATATTCAGGCATTACATGCCCGTTCAGCCAACGCTGTCGCTTCGTCCTGTACGAAAAAGGCATGGATTTTGAAATCAAAGACGTTGATATTTTCAATAAGCCCGAAGATCTTGCCGTAATGAATCCGTATAACCAAGTCCCCGTTTTGGTTGAACGTGATTTGATCCTCTATGAATCCAATATCATCAATGAATACATAGACGAACGCTTTCCCCATCCGCAACTGATGCCCGGCGACCCCGTCATGCGCGGCCGCGGACGATTGGTTTTGTTCCGCATGGAAAAAGAGCTGTTTAGCCTGGTGCATGTATTGGAAAACCCGAATTCCACCAATAAAGAAATGGCGAAAGCGCGCGAAGCCATCGGCAACGGTCTGACCATGCTTGCGCCTGCGTTCACTAAAAACAAATACATTCTCGGCGATGATTTCTCAATGATTGACGTGGCGTTGTCTCCGTTGTTGTGGCGTCTCGACCATTACGACATCAAACTCGGCAAATCCGCCGCACCATTGCTGAAATACGCCGAACGTATCTTCCAACGCGAAGCCTTTATCGAAGCCATGACCCCCGCTGAGAAGGCCATGCGCCGTTAAAGGCCGAAAGGATTCATCATGACGACATCTACCAAGCCTTATCTGATTCGCGCTTTGTACGAATGGTGTACGGACAACAATCAAACGCCGCACATTGTCGCATGGGTAAACGAACATACCCGCGTCCCCATGCAGTATGTTCGCGAAAACGAGATTGTCCTCAATATCGGACCGACTGCCAGCCATAATCTGAATATCGACAACGATTGGATCAGCTTTTCGGCCCGCTTTGGCGGTGTGGCACACGATATTTGGATTCCGGTCGGACACGTTGTCAGCCTGTTTGCCCGAGAAAGCGGCGAAGGCATGGGATTTGAAGTCGAACCCTATGAGCCTTCCGATAAAAAACAACCGGAACAGGAAACTGAAAACAAACAAGAAACCGATACGCCGGCAAAATCCGGCAAGGTGTTGAAGTTTGTGAAATAGGGTGGAAATGTAAAAGGTCGTCTGAAATTAAGTTTTCAGACGACCTTTTTGTGTTCATCGGGAAGGGGGAGGAGTATTTCAAAAGTGTGCTCTAGTTTAGTAAGTTTAAACTTTCAGACGACCTCTCGGAGATTTCAGGTAAACATTGATTTAATCCGATATAATTTATTCCATTCAACACTTTTTATCCGATAGGAGAACCTCATGTACCGTCCTGCCGTCTGCTTCACATTGGGAGAAGCTGCTGCTACCACGGCCTATCAAAGCAAAATCGGCGGTACGCCCTACCTGCCAAAAAATGCCGAATATCCGTATCACGCCGAGAAAAAGCATCCGCTGACTCTGGTGGCACAAATCAACTTTGCCGAAGTGCCGCCGTTGCCCAGTTTCCCCGAGCGTGGCATCTTGCAAGTTTTTGTTGATGGGCTGGATTACGGCTTAGGCTACGACTTTGAAGATCTGTCGGAACAAGCCGGCTGGCGCATTATGTACTATCCCGAATTATTGCCCGAGAGCGAATTGCAAACCGATTTTTCCGCTTATCAGGCAACCGATTCAGAATGTCTGCCGTTTTCTGGGGAGTTTCCGCTGATTTTCCAAGCGGCAAGCGAAGAGGAGGAAGATGCAGATTTCAATAAATCTCAAGGGCATAAAATCGGTGGTTCTCCGATTTTTCTTCAGGGCGACCCGTTTCTTGAGTGTGATGAAGACGCTGATTTTGACGATCCCGCTACCATCACTTGTTCTGATTGGCGCAAATACATCCTGCTGTTGCAATTAGACACTGATATCAATGAAAAAGACCGCTATACTGGAAAACTGATGTGGGGCGACTCCGGTGTGGCGAATTTCTTCATTACGCCCGAAGATTTGGCTAAACGCGATTTCAGCCGTGTGGCATTTGTGTTTGATTGTTGTTAAATGCCCGATCAGCCATCTTTTATAATGCTCCCAAACAAAAAGGTCGTCTGAAATTAAGTTTTCAGACGACCTTTTTGTGTGTCAAACCGCTGTTAGGAAACAACTTCGCCTTGGGTGCGTTGTTTGTCGATGCTGCGGTTGATGTGCCATTGTTGGGCGATGGTCAGGAGGTTGTTGACTACCCAGTACAATACCAGACCTGCAGGGAAGAAGAAGAACATGGCTGAGAAAATCAGCGGCATGACTTTCATCATTTTTGCCTGCATCGGGTCGGTCGGCGGCGGGTTGAGGAATGTTTGGGCAAACATGGTTACCGCCATAATTACGGGCAGAATGTAGTAAGGGTCGGAGCGGCTAAGGTCGGTAATCCAGCCCAGCCAAGGAGCCTGACGCAATTCTACGGAGGCGAACAATGCCCAGTACAGGCCGATGAAGACGGGGATTTGCAACAGCATGGGTAGGCAGCCGCCCAGCGGGTTGATTTTTTCGTCTTTGTAAAGCTGCATCATGGCTTGCTGTTGCGCCATACGGTCGTCGCCGTATTTTTCTTTGATGGCTTGCAGTTTGGGCGCGGCGGCGCGCATTTTTGCCATCGAGCGGTAAGAGGCGTTGGTCAGCGGGTAGAGTACGGCTTTGACGATAATGGTCAAAACGATGATTGCCCAGCCCCAGTTGCCGATAATGTTGTGCAGTTGGTTCAGGAGCCAGAAGAGGGGGGAGGCGAACCAGTGTACTTTGCCGTAGTCTTTTGCCAGTTGCAGGTTGTCGGCGATATTGGCGATAACGGATGTGGTCTGCGGGCCGGCGTAGAGGTTGATGGAGGCTTCAGATTTCGCACCGTTTTGGATAGCGGCAAGGGGAACGCTGACGCTGGTGCTGTACAGGTTGTCGTTGCGGCGTTTGATGTCGATACGGCAGTCGCCTGCGGCGCAAACGCTTTGTCCGCCTTTGGGTTGGAGGATCCAGGTGGACATGAAGTGGTGTTCAATCATGCCGAGCCAGCCGGTTTGGGTTTTGCGGGCGTATTCGGCTTCGTTTTTGCCTGATTTGGCATCGTCGTCCAAGTCGGAGAAGCTGACTTTTTGGAATTTGTCTTCAGGAGTGTAAACGACGGGGCCGACGAAAGAGCGGGTAAAGTAGCCTTGACCTTCAGGTTCGCTGTGGTCGCGTACGATGCGGTAGTCCGCGCTCAGGTTGGCGGGCTTGCCGCTGGTGTTGGTGATGTCGAAACGGACGTTGACGAGGTAACTGTCTTTGGTGAAAGTATAGACTTTGTCGATTTTCAGTCCGTTTGTTTCAGGCGCGCTCAGGCGGACTTCGACTTTGTCGCCGTTGAGGCCGTATTCTTTTTGCGCTGCGGTAAAGTTGACGCCTTTGAGGATGTTGTTGCCTTGTGCATCCAAAAGCTCGGACTGGGCAACGTAGGTGTATTCTTTACTGTCGTTAAACAGGGTGAATGCTTTGTTTTCGTCGCCATTTGCTTTGTATTTGAGCAGGGTCATTTGACGCAGGTCGCCGCTTTTTTCGTCGATGACGGCTTTGACCGTGTCGGTCGTTACGGTAATCGGCGTTGCGGGGGCGAGTGCGGCTTCAGCGGCAGCGGTTGCGGCGGTTTGCTGCTGTTGCTGTTGCTGCGCGGCTTGTTGTGCCGGATCGGGTTTGGGGCTGGGGAAGAAATGTTCCCAGCCGGCAAAGATTGCCAGCGAGATGGCAAAAAATGCCACTAGTCTTTTAAAATCCATAAGAGATTCCTGGAATTGACGGGTATGTAATGGAGATGAAAACTGCTTCAGACGGCATTATATAGAAACCGACGGGAAATTAAAGGAAATCAAGTTATCCGAATGATTTGGATTACGGGACGGGGTCGTGTCCGTGTCCGCCGAAAGGGTGGCAGCGGGCGATGCGTTTGACGGCAAGCCAGCCGCCTTTGAATGCGCCGTATTTTTTGACTGCCTCGACCGCATATTGCGAACAGGTCGGGGTATAGCGGCAGCGCGGCGGTATCAGCGGGCTGATAGCGTATTGGTAAAAACGGATCAGCGCGAGGATGAATTTGGACAACAGGGTGTTCATCAGCGTTTGCACATGAGTTGCGCCAATTGGTTTCGGGCTTCGGCAGCGTTTTGCCGATTGAATGCCAGACGGACGCGTACGACGAAATCATGTGGTGGCAGGCTGTTTTTGTTCAGTCTGAACCAGTCGCGGATGACGCGCTTCATATAGTTGCGCTCATGTGCGCGTTTCGCTGTTTTTTTGCTGACGACCAAGCCGAGCCGCGGATGGTTCAATCCGTTGTCGGCAGATTGGGAGACTTGCAGCAAATCGCGGCTGCGCCGGTTTTTGAACGCAAAAACGGATGAAAAATCATCCGTTTTTAATAAGCGGTACTGCTTTCCGAAGCGGTAGTCCAAAATTACACTGCCAAGCGTTTGCGGCCTTTGGCGCGACGGGCTGCCAATACTGCGCGACCACCGCGGGTTTTGGAGCGAACCAGGAAGCCGTGGGTGCGTTTGCGTTTGGTAACGGAAGGTTGATAAGTGCGTTTCATGATGTTTCCTAAAAAATCGGTAGATAAATAAATCGTGAATTACACTCTAATTTTCATCTTTTGTCAATCTCGGTTGAGTAAATGGATATGGCGCGCGGGGTGGTTCGGTTTGCGGATTTGCGCGGCGCTTTGTGGATAAAATTTCCGGCGGGTTGTGGATAAAGTTGGTCGGAGTGGGTATAATCGGCAATCCCTGTCCCTTTGTCGGGCGATAGGTCGTCTGAAAATGTTGATATGGATTTATCGTGATGATTTTCCAAAAATAGTTTAATTGTATTTTCAGACGACGTTTGGTTTGGCGGATAGGGTTTGTGCGGTATTTGCGACACTTTTCCCGTCGGGCTGAAACCGCATTTTCAAAGGCTGCAATTTCCGACGGTTTCTCTCTGTTTCTTTCCAACGATTTCCACGACTCGAGCTTATTCATGACGCTAGCAGAATTTTGGCCGCAGTGCCTCCGCCGACTTCACGATATTTTGCCTGCCGGGCAGTTCGCGCAATGGATTGCGCCCTTGACCGTGGGCGAGGAAAACGGCGTGTGGGTGGTTTACGGTAAAAACCAATTTGCCTGCAATATGCTCAAAAGCCAGTTTGCCGCCAAAATCGAAGTGGTGCGTGCGGAATTGGCTCCGCTGCAGGCGGCTTTTGCGTTTAAGGCGGGTGTGGGGCAGCATTATGAAATGTCGGAAAATGCGGGGGCGGTTGCGCCTGAACAAGCCGCGTTGACGGAAGAAATGCCGAAAGCGGACGCACAAGAATCTTTTTCGGACGAGACGTCGTCTGAAAACACAGACAAGCCCTCCGTTGCTAAAACGGCGGCGGATATTTTGGCGCAGCGCATGAAAAATCTGCCGCACGAAAGCAAGCAGCCTGCCGCCGCGCCCGCAGAATCCAAAGTCGTTGCCAAAGCCAAAACGGAAGCGCAGCGCGATGCGGAAGAAGCGCGTTACGAGCAGACTAATCTGTCGCGCGACTACACATTCGATACCTTGGTAGAAGGTAAGGGCAACCGCCTTGCCGCCGCCGCCGCCCAAGCCATCGCTGAGAACCCGGGGCAGGGCTACAACCCGTTTTTCCTTTACGGCAGCACGGGTTTGGGTAAAACCCACTTGGTGCAGGCCATCGGCAACGAACTGCTGAAAAACCGTCCTGAAGCCAAAGTGCGGTATATGCATTCAGACGACTATATCCGCAGCTTTATGAAGGCGGTGCGCAACAATACTTACGATGTGTTCAAGCAGCAATACAAACAATACGACCTGCTGATTATCGACGACATCCAGTTCATCAAAGGCAAAGACCGTACGATGGAAGAATTCTTCTATCTGTACAACCATTTTCACAACGAGAAAAAACAGCTCATCCTCACTTGCGACGTGTTGCCTGCCAAAATCGAAGGCATGGACGACCGCCTCAAATCGCGTTTTTCATGGGGTTTGACTTTGGAACTCGAACCGCCCGAGCTGGAAATGCGCGTGGCGATTTTGCAGAAAAAGGCAGAAGCGGCAGGCATCAGCATTGAAGACGAGGCCGCATTGTTTGTTGCCAACCTGATTCGTTCCAACGTGCGCGAACTGGAAGGCGCGTTCAACCGCGTCAGCGCCAGCAGCCGCTTTATGAATCGTCCCGTTATCGACATGGATTTGGCGCGCACGGCTTTGCAGGACATTATCGCCGAAAAACACAAAATCATTACCGCCGACACCATTATCGACGCGACTGCCAAATATTACCGCATTAAAATCAGCGATATACTTGGCAAAAAGCGCACGCGCAACATTGCCCGTCCGCGTCAGGTCGCCATGAGCCTGACCAAAGAGCTGACCACCCTCAGTCTGCCGTCCATCGGCGACGCGTTCGGCGGACGCGACCACACGACCGTCATGCACGGCGTGAAAGCCGTCGCAAAACTGCGCGAAGAAGATCCCGAGTTGGCACAAGATTACGAAAAACTCCTGATTCTGATTCAAAATTGAGCCAGAACCGGCTTTCAGACGACCTATCTCTTAAAAGGTCGTCTGAAAACACAAATACACTTTGATTTTAACGGCGGCGAATCAACCATCTCGTCCGCCGAACCCGATTTAAAAACACCCGAAATAACCGATTCAAAAGGAATTGACCATGCTGATTTTACAAGCCGACCGCGACAGTCTGCTCAAGCCGCTGCAAGCCGTTACCGGTATCGTCGAACGCCGCCATACCCTGCCCATCCTCTCTAACGTCCTGCTCGAAAGCAAAGACGGTCAAACCAAACTTCTGGCGACCGACTTGGAAATCCAAATCAACACAGCCGGTCCGGAAAGTCAGGCGGGCGACTTCCGCATTACCACCAACGCCAAAAAATTCCAAGATATCCTGCGCGCCTTGCCCGACAGCGCCATCGTTTCGCTCGACTGGGCGGACAACCGTCTGACCCTGCGTGCAGGCAAATCACGCTTCGCCCTGCAAACCCTGCCTGCCGAAGACTTCCCGCTGATGAGCGTCGGCGAAGACATCAGCGCAGCGTTTTCCCTGTCGCAGGAGACTTTCAAAACCATGCTTTCGCAAGTCCAATACAGCATGGCAGTGCAAGACATCCGCTACTATCTCAACGGCTTGCTGATGCAGGTTGAAGGCAACCAACTGCGCCTCGTCGCCACCGACGGCCACCGCCTTGCCTACGCCGCCAGCCAAATCGAAGCCGAATTGCCCAAAACCGAAGTCATCCTGCCACGCAAAACCGTTTTGGAACTCTTCAAACTGCTGAACAACCCGTCCGAACCCATCAGCGTCGAACTGCTCAACAACCAAGTGCGCTTCCAATGCAACGGCACGACCATCGTCAGCAAAGTCATCGACGGCAAATTCCCCGACTTCAACCGCGTCATCCCGCTGGACAACGATAAAATCTTCCTCGTTTCCCGTACCCAACTTTTGGGCGCGCTTGAACGTGCCGCCATCCTTGCCAACGAAAAATTCCGCGGCGCGCGCCTGTTCCTGCAACCCGGCCTCTTGAGCGTCGTGTGCAGCAACAACGAGCAGGAAGAAGCCCGCGAAGAACTCGAAATCGCCTACCAAGGCGGCGAACTCGAAGTCGGCTTCAACATCGGCTATCTGATGGATGTATTGCGCAACATCCATTCCGACGATATGCAGCTCGCCTTCGGCGATGCCAACCGCTCGACCTTGTTTACCGTACCGAACAACCCGAACTTCAAATACATCG
This sequence comes from uncultured Neisseria sp., assembly GCA_916720585.1. Taxonomy (GTDB): domain Bacteria; phylum Pseudomonadota; class Gammaproteobacteria; order Burkholderiales; family Neisseriaceae; genus Neisseria. Next base: position 731 of record CAKARM010000008.1, on the reverse strand, counting down.
TTATGCCGATGCGCATTTGATACGGCAGTTGTTTTGAAATGAATAAAAAGGTCGTCTGAATAATTGGAAAGTTTAAGGTTATGAATTTTTTTAGAAAAACCATCTTTTTTCTGGTTGTCTTATCGATCTTGGCTGCCTGCGGTTCGTTCGTCTCGCAATATGTTTTAGGAATGGACCCTTGCGTTTTATGTATTTTGCAGCGCTTGTCGGTTTTGGCGGTCGGATTGGTGGCTTTGACGGCAGCCTTTTTCCGTCAGGCTTCTAAGATTGGCAGACTGTTCAGCGCCTTGTTGGTCAGTGTGCCTGCGGTTTATGGCGCGGGTGTTGCGGCCTATCAATTGTGGCTGCAAAGCCTGCCGCCGGGCAGTGCGCCGTCCTGCGGTGCGCCGTGGACTTTCCGTTTGAAGGATTGGCCGCTGTTTGACTGGTTTGAACCGATTGTGCGCGGCTTTGGCGATTGTGCTGTGCCAGACTATCTGCTGGGCATTGCTTTGCCGTACTGGAGCATCGCCTATTTCGGTTTTGTGATTGTGTTGGTGTGGTTTGCCTGGTTTAAAACCAAATAACAGCAAAGATCAAAAGGTCGTCTGAAAACCGAAAATCAGGTTTTCAGACGACCTTTGTTGTATTTGGTAACTATATGTTCCCGTTGTATAATCGCGGGTTTTCAATTCAATATAGTGGATTAACTTTAAATCAGGACAAAGCGACGAAGCCGCAGACAGTACAGA
>CAKARM010000007.1:0-18377 GCA_916720585.1 uncultured Neisseria sp. | reverse complement strand
CTATCCCAAGTTTTTCGACTGGCCGAACACCATTGAGCAAACGCTAAAACAACAAACCGACATCCGCCTTCTGGTCGTCTTCCTCGGCCCCAACGATCCGTGGGACTTCCCGAAAGGCAAAAAATACCTGAAATTCGCCTCGCCCGAATGGTCGGAAGAATACCTCAGCCGCGTCAACCGCATCCTGACCGCCGCCGAACAACACCATGTGCAAGTCATTTGGATGGGCATCCCTTATATGAAACAGGCAAAACTTAACAAGCAAATGCGATATCTCGACAAACTTTTAGCAGACGAGATCAGTCCAAAGGCCCTGTGGATACCGACCGACAAACTCCTCAGCAACGGCTCGGACACCTACGCCGACTCCGTCAACATCAATGGAAAAATCATCCGCTACCGCAGCAAAGACGGCATCCACTTCTCTGCTGAAGGACAAAAACTGCTCGCGGATAAAATCATGGAAAAAATCGTTTTTCAGACGACCCCTGAAATGAACGGCGAAGAACGCACGGAACAATTATCCGCACGTTAAGCCCGTATCGGCAGCAAAAGGACGGCGTTTTGTTTATCCAATGCCGTCTTTTTCGTTACAATAGCCATCCGCCGCGTCAAAAGACGTCGTCTGAAACCACACACAGGAAACTCATGAACATCAAAACCCTGTCCGTATCCCTTACCGCATTGTGCCTATCTGCCGCCGCCCCCGCCGCCGATATGCTGCTGGAAAACTACGGCAGCAGCCGTCCCACCTGGCTCTCCAAGCTCAAAAAACTCGACCGCAGCTCGGACGGCAAATTCCGCATCCTCCAAATCGGCGATTCACACACCGCCGGCGATCTTTTCACCGAACAACTGCGCCTGCGCCTCCAGCAAAAATGGGGCGACGGCGGCATAGGCTGGGTTTACCCCTCTACCGTCAAAGGACAGCGCAGCGCAGCCGTGCGCTATGACGGCTCATGGCAAACCGTCAGCAGCCGCAGCGTTTCAGACGACTTCCCCTTAGGCGGCATTATCGCCAAAGCCAACGGCAGCAGCGTTACCATCAGCGCCAAAGACGGAAGCAGTGGCGAAAGGCAGATTTCCGTTTTCGCCAAACCCGTCCTGCCCGAGCAAACCCTGTCATTCAACGGACGCGAAGTTCCTGCCGGAAGCAGCGGCTGGCAAATCATCCGCAGCAACGGCCGCCTGCCCCTAACCCTCAGCAGCTCCATGCCTTGGGACATCGGCTACATCAATATCGAAAATCCCGGACGCGGCGTAACCGTTTCCGCACTCGGCATCAACGGCGCGCAACTGACCCACTGGTCCAAATGGCGTCCCTCTTGGCAGGATGACCTTGCCCAAACCCGCGCCGACCTCGTTATTCTCGCCTACGGCACCAACGAAGCCTTCGCTCGCGATTTAGACATCACAGCCACCGAACAAAGCTGGCGCAGCTACATCCGCCAAATCAAACAAAGCCTGCCCGACGCAGGCATCCTGATTCTCGGCGCGCCCGAATCCCTGAAAAGTACTTCAGGAAGCTGCGGCACACGCCCCGCCACCTTAAGCAGCATCCAACAAATGCAGCAGCGCATTGCCCGCGATGAAAAAATCATGTATTGGTCGTGGCAGAACGCGATGGGCGGCGAATGCAGCATGAAAAGCTGGATGAGCCAAGGCCTCGCTGCTAAAGACGGCGTCCACTTCTCAGGCAAAGGCTACCGCCAAGCCGCCGACCGCCTCGCCGACAGCTTGATACAAATGGCGGATTAAACAAAAGGTCGTCTGAAAATTTTCAGACGACCTTTTTTGATGACGGCACTTTTCTATCTTTTCTTGAAGACGGTCAAACCGCCTCAACTGCTTATCGAACGGTTTCGCAGCGTTTCAGCCCATTCCCGATAATCAGCATCGAATTTCCGTTTTCAGACGACCTTTGCTTACTCTTTGGCAAATTGCTGTGTAAAGCGGATAAATTCTTCTTTTTTCGCTTTTGCCTTGCCTGAATCGATGGCTGCTTCGGCGGCTTTGACACCGTCCGCCAACGAAGGCACGACATTGCCGGCATAGAGCGCGGCGGCGGCGTTGAGCAGGACGATGTCGCGTGCCGCGCCATGTTTGCCGCTCAACACTTCATCCATTTTTTCCAAAGACTCTTGCGCGTTGGCAACTTTGATTTCGTCCAAATTGCGGCGGATTTCAATGCCGAAATCTGCGGGGCTGATGTCGTATTCGCGGATTTCTCCGTCTTTCAGCTCGGCAACGCGGGTTTTGCCGGTCAGCGTGATTTCGTCCAAACCGCCTTCGCCGCACACGACCAAAACGTGTTTGGAACCAAGCTGTTTCAATACGCGCGACAGGATGCCGCATAAATCAATGTGGAACACGCCCAAAAGCTGGTTCGGCGCGCCGGCGGGGTTGGTCAGCGGACCTAAGATATTGAAAATACTTCTAAACCCGAGTGAACGACGCACGGGCGCGACGTGGCGCATCGCGCTGTGGTGGTTTTGGGCGAACATAAAGCCCAAGCCTGTCTGACGGATGCTTTCGGCGACTTGCTCCGGCGTAATGTTCAACACCGCACCCATCTGCTCCATCACGTCTGCCGCGCCGCTGGACGAAGAAACGGAACGCCCGCCGTGTTTGGCGACTTTCGCGCCTGCCGCCGCCGCGACAAACATCGAAGTCGTCGAAATATTGAAGGTTTTTGCACCGTCCCCGCCCGTGCCGACAATATCGACGAGGTCGTCTGAATTTTCCAGTGGCACTTTGGCGGCAAATTCGCGCATGACGGCGGCGGCGGCGGTGATTTCCGATACGGTTTCGACTTTAATCCGCAATCCGGTCAAGATGGCGGCGATTTGTTCGGGCGGTACCTGTCCGCTCATAATCTGGCGCATCAGGTCGGTCATTTCGTCGTAAAACAATTCATTGTTGCTGATTAATCGTTCGATGGCTTGTTGCGGTGTAATCATGGTTCAATCCTTTTTACGGGTATTTTTACGTCAAACGTCGTCTGAAAGTTTTCAGACGACGTTTGGTTTAAGCGGCTGACGCTTGGAAGTCTTTAAATTCTTCCAAAAAGTTTTTCAACATATCGTGTCCGTGTTCGGTCAACAGGGCTTCGGGGTGGAACTGCACGCCTTCGACGGCGTATTCCTTGTGCCGCACACCCATGATTTCCTGATCTTCCGTCCATGCGGTTACTTCCAAGCAATCGGGCAGCGTATCGCGGGCGATGACAAGGCTGTGATAACGCGTGCAGGTAACGGGATCGGGCAAATCTTTAAACATGCCTTTGTTCAAATGGAACACGGGCGAAACTTTGCCGTGCATCAGCGTTTTTGCCCGCACCACATCCCCGCCGAACGCTTCGCCTATCGTCTGATGCCCGAGGCACACGCCCATAATCGGCAGCTTGCCGGCGAAATGGCGCATGGCGGCGACGGAAATACCCGCCTCTTTCGGCGAACAAGGACCCGGCCCGATAACGAGGTATTGCGGTTTCAAAGCTTCGATTTCTTCAAGCGTAATATCGTCGTTGCGGCGGACGACGACTTCCTGACCGAGTTCGGCGAAATATTGGACGATGTTGTAGGTGAAACTGTCATAGTTATCAATGAACAAAAGCATGGGGTACGGCCTTTTAGGGTTGTTTGACGGCGGCAATGTTTTCGGGCGAATTGATAAACGCCCACATCTGCTCTTCGGTTCGGAAAACGCCGTTACGGACAATATAATGCAGCGGATGCTTAATCAGCGCATCTGCTTTGCGGACAAATACACGCATATTGCTGCTGTTTGCCGCCATTTCCAACACTTTGGCGGCAAAAGCGGGGCGGTGCAGCTTGTCGTGCATCAGCGGATGGCGGGCGATGTATTCGTTCAGAGGCTTGCCGCTGCTGTGGAAATCCGTGTGCAGCGGGTCGAGGAATACAATAAAAAAAGGCATCTTGCCCAAATAATCGTCTGCATCGTTCATAAGCGTTTCGGACGGAATATTTATATCGACATAATATCACAGTTAACCGCGATTCTTGATTCCAATCAGGTCGTCTGAAACATCGCTTGCCTCCTTCCGAAATATTCACTTAAAATCAGTCTTACATTCCAAAAAGAGATTTGCTTATGGGTTTCAAACTTACTCCGATTGATGTTGTTGATGACATCAGCCGCGAAGATTTTTATCAGAATTATCTCAAGCCGCGCCGTCCCGTCGTGATCAAAGGACTGACCCGCAACTGGCCTGCCCGTGACAAATGGTCGCTGGACTATATGAAAGAAACCGTTGGCGATATCGTCGTCCCCTTGTACGACAGTGCCAAAGCCGACCCTTCCTCGCCGATTAACGCCGCCAGTACGGAAATGCGCTTCAGCGACTATATCGATCTGATCAAACGCGAGCCGACGGATTTGCGGATTTTCTTATTTGACCCCATCAAACACGCTCCCGCCTTACTGAACGATTACGTTTTTCCCAAAGAGCTGATGGGCGGATTCTTAGACCGCTACCCTACCCTGTTTTTCGGCGGTGCAGGTTCGGAAACCTTCCTGCACTACGACATCGATATGGCGCACATCTTCCATACGCATTTCGGCAAGAAACACATCATCTTGTTCGATTACAAATGGAAAGAGCGCCTGTTCCGCATTCCTTTCGCCACTTACGCGCTGGAAGACTACCACGTCGACAACCCCGATACGGAACGTTTCCCCGAGCTTGAAGGCATCGAAGGCATCGAATGTTTCTTGGAATACGGCGATACCTTGTTCATGCCGACCGGTTGGTGGCATTGGATGAAATACCTTGACGGCTCATTCTCCATCTCCCTGCGCGCATGGGATGAAAGCTGGGCGGTTAAGGCGCATAGCCTGTGGAACCTGACCGTACAGCGCAAGTTCGACGACTTCATGAAAGCCCGCTTTAAAGCACGTTACATGAATTGGAAAGAACAGCTTGCCTGCAAACGCGCCCGCCGCGCATGGGAACGCGGACTACCTCGTTAAAACACACTTAAAGGTCGTCTGAAAACAGTATTTCAGACGACCTTTATCCGCAAATTGCCCCGTATCCAGCGCAAAAATTGAAGCAATGGATGGCATTGCTTACTCAATACCGACACGGCACATAAGGCAAAAATGCAACAAGTGCGAGATACAAGGCTCATATTTTTTAAACGTCGGCGATAGCTGAAACCAATCTGTCAAAGCAGGCGGGCTGACCTTGCTCCTGCCTGTTTTGCCCCATTTTTTAACCGGAGTGCATCATGCAAACACCTCTAAAATTCTTCACCGCCCTTGTTTTAACGGCATCGGCATTCTCCGCATCCGCTCACGGCATGCATAAACATAAACCGCTGACCTTTGAAGAGCTGCCCAAAATCTGCCAACAATACTTCACGCGCGCGGAGAATTGTTACAAAAAGGCAGGCGCCAAATCCGATTTTCAGCGCAACAATACAAAATTCCTGTTTCAATCCCTGCCTGCTGCCGATTTAACGCAACGTGAAACCATGTGCAAAATTGCTATGGATTCGTTCGCCGAAAAAACGCGCTCGCTTCATTGCGAATAAGATTTTTGCCGGAAAGATATAGCAAAGGTCGTCTGAAAACCTATTTTGTGTTTTCAGACGACCTTTTTTCAGACGACCTTAAAAGAAGTAATTCGCCAGCAGCAAACCGAATACCAAGCTAAACGCCATGCTCAAGAGGCCGGGGATCATAAAGCTGTGGTTGAAAATGAATTTGCCGATTTTGGTTGAACCCGTGCTGTCAAAATCAATCGCCGCGATAATCGGACCGTAGTTCGGAATGAAGAAATAGCCGTTCACCGCGACAAACGTACCGATGATAATCGGAGCGGGAATGCCCAGCGAAATACCGATGGGGAACAGCGTGGCAACGGTCGCCCCTTGGCTGTTGACCAAGACGGACAAAACGAACAGGGCAAACGCAAAAGTCCACGGCGCGGTTTCGACCAAATGTGATACGGTTTCTTTGACTTCGGCCAAATGACCGTGCATCAATGTATCGCCCAGCCATGCCACGCCGAATACGGCGATGACGGCGCGCATCCCCGCATGGAACACCGAGCCTTTGGTAATCGCGTTACCATTCGGTTTGCAAAGCAGGATAATCAGCGCGGCAGCGGAAAGCATGACAATTTCGATGGTGTGCGCCATGCCCATCAGTTTCGGGCCTTCTTCCGTTTGGAAGGTCGGGCGCAACTCCGGTACGGCGCCCATGACCACCACCAGCAATGCGGCGGCAAGGAAAATCCCGACCGAAAGTTTCGCCTCTTTGCTGACAGGCGCATTGGAGACTTCAGTCGAATCTTTTTCGTTGGCTTCTACATATTCCGGGTCTTTCAGCAACGCCTGATAATGCGGGTCATCTTTCAACTCTTTGCCGAGCTTGTTGACGAATATGCAGGCAAGGCCGATACCTAAAATAGTTGAAGGAACAGTCACTTTCAGCACATCGGCCATCGTGATGTGCTGCGGCTCCAGGTAGGTCACGCAGGCGACGACCGCGGCCGCAATCGGGCTGGCAACAATGGCAAATTGCGACGCGATGACCGCCATCGTCAGCGGGCGGGAAGGACGGATGCCGTTGCGGCGGCTGACTTCGGCAATGACGGGCAATACCGAATAAGCGACGTGTCCCGTGCCTGCCAATACGGTAAACAGGTATGTGACCGCAGGCGCGATGAAGGTGATGTATTTCGGATTGCGGTGTAAAACTCGGGTGGCGATTTTAATCATGTAGTCCAAACCGCCGCTTGCCTGCATCGATGCGGCAGCGGAAACGACCGCCATAATCATCAGCATCACATCAATCGGCGGACTGGTCGGCTCAAGATGGAAACCGAAGGCCAAAACCGCCAGCCCGATACCGCCGAGCACGCCCAAGCCGATGCCGCCGACCTGCGCACCGATTAAGATACACACCAGTACGATGGCGAACTGGATAAAAAACATTGTGGACATGAACACTCCATTGTTTGTAAAAAAATCTTGAAGAGGAAACGGATTAAAGCGGATATCGACGGAAGCTGCTGTTGCATTACATCTGATATCCATATTTTTGTTTTTATTTTAAATACCAACGCTTTATCCGATTAAATCGGGCGTGATTATAGAGTAAGCACTCGTTATTAACAATGTTTTACTGAAATTAAGACACCAAAGGTCGTCTGAAAATACCGAAATTCATTTTTCAGACGACCTTTTTCAAGAAATTCGTGCAACGCAAGAATGTCTAGCTTGTTTTGCAGACAAGGATTTATGTTCATACAAAAATCTATTTGAAGTCTCTTAAACCGCCTTTCAATGAAATATCCTGCAATGCTCAATTCCCTATCTCAAGCCGCACCATCCCGATATAAATTTTCATTTTCTTGCATCCGGCCTTATCGAAATCAGCCGAAACATCCCCATAATACAGCCGTTATACCACTTCATATTTGAAAGAAAGCGATGACTGCCATCCTGATTATCCTCGGTCTGATTGCCATAGCGGTCGGCATTTTTGGCACGATTTACCCCGCCCTGCCGGGATTGGGCTTGATGTTTGTCGGCGCATGGCTGTTGGGCTACGCCGGCGACTATCAGGTTTTCGGTTCCGGCACACTCATTTTCCTTGCCGTTGTCGCCATTTTCGGCACGGCAATGGATTATGTCGCGGGCGCGTTGGGGGCAAAATATACGGGGGCAAGTAAAACCGCCGTCTGGGGAGCGTTTGTCGGCGGCATTGTGGGCGCATTCTTCGCCATCCCCGGCCTGCTGTTAGGCCCTCTGATTGGCGCAGCCAGCGGCGAATTCATCGCCCGCAAAGACAGTTGGCAGGCTGGCAAAGTCGGCATCGGTACGTTTATCGGCTTTATCATCGGTACGGTTGCCAAAATCGGCTGCGCGCTGACCATTATGCTGACTGTCCTATCCGTATGGTTGGCTTCGTTTTTCTAAGCCATCTCTTCAAAACCAAAGGTCGTCTGAATTTTCAGACGACCTTTGGTTTTTGAACGCTTATTTGTTACAGCAGGCTTTGTATTTCTTACCGCTGCCGCAAGGGCAAGGGTCGTTGCGTCCGGTTTTGTCGCCTTCGCGGCGTACCGTTTGCGGTTTGTTGATGATTGCCTGCCAATACCAATAAATATCCAGCAACACATGCGGCAGCTCAGATTCGAGCTGGGCGAGTTCTTTTTCGGTCAGGTGCAGGATGATTTCACCGTTTCGCTCTTCATCGTAAATCCCGCCCAAGGCCATAATCGGATAGAACAAATCTTCAAATTCTTCCTGATCAACCGCCTCAAACCAGTCGGTCGGAACGATATCCAAAGCATACAGATAAGCGTTACACCAAGTATAAATATCGGGATTGGAGGCGGCATCTTCGTATAACCACAAATCGGGCAGCATTTTTTTACTGAGTTTGATGCGCAAATCCGCCGCCAAACCGATGACCAAACGTTCGATTTCGGTGCGCTCTTTGGCATCAAACAAGGATTCGTCGCCCAAAACTTCAGGCAGCCAGTCATTCGGGTTCAGCGCATCGGGACCGCTCAACAAAGCCATCATAAACGCCTGCACCTCATCGCAGCGCATGGTGTTGTGGTGTTCCGATTTGGCATCGAGCAGCTCCATCAGGCGTACGCGCGATGCTTCGTCAAATGCTTGCAATTGCATGGTTATTCCTTAATTTTAAATGGTATGTTTATAGTGGATTAACTTTAAACCAGTACGGCGTTGCCTCGCCTTGTCCTGATTTAAATTTAATCCACTATATTCTCTAAGGGGTCGTCTGAAAACGGTTTAGGCGATGCGTTGGCGCATTTGCTCGAAAAGGCATACCGTTGCCGCCATGGCGACGTTTAACGACTCGGTCTGTCCCAACATCGGGATTCTGACGCTGCCGTCAACTTTTTCCAAAATTTCCCGACTCACGCCGCTGCCTTCATTGCCGAAAACCCAAGCGCAAGGGGCGTTTAAATCCAGTTGGTACAAATCGGAAGGGTTGCGCCCGTCCAAAGCAGTCGCCCATATTTTGTCCTGATAAGCATCCAGCCAATGCGGTAGGAAAACACGGTTGTATATATTCAGCAGAAAATGCGCCCCCATACCCGCGCGCAATACTTTGGGCGACCAAATATCGACGCAGTCATTACCCAACACAATCTGCCTAATGCCCGAAGCTGCCGCGCTGCGTAAAACCGTCCCGACATTGCCCGGATCTTGCAACCTGTCCAACACCACGCAGTCGCCGCTTAAAGGCAAATCACCTTGCGGCGGAATCTCTATCCAAGTCATCACATCGTCGGCATCGTTCAGACTGGTGATTTTAGACAAGGCTTCGTTTCCGACCCAAGTAATACCATCTTCGTCCAAGCTGCTGATTAAATTTCGGATTTCAGGATGCGTGTTTTTACTTTCGGGCAAATACACTTGTTTGGGCGCATATCCCGCCTCTAAATAGACCTGCAAAAGATGCACGCCTTCCAACACGGTTTGCCCGTATTCACGGCGTGCTTTAGATTGTGTCAACAGCTTGGACAAATGCTTGAGTTGCTCGTTTTGCGCGGAGGTAATCAATTTCATGTGCCGCATTATATAGCGGATTCAAATAAAAAGGATACAGCTCAATACCGTCCGACTTTGTTCAACCCGCTTTTTCAGACGACCTCAAGATGCATCCGGTCAAAAATAAAATCCCTGCCCGAATAGCTCGGGAAGGGATTTCTCTACTTGATGGAAATCTGTATCTCTATGCAGCTTAATGAACGACGGAATCCTGTTGAACCTGCGTTTCGGTTCGAACCGTAGTCTGACTCACACCTTTGTCATTCTTTGCGGATTCAGGCATTACCACGGCATCCGAAGCATTTTTGGCTGTCGGATTGGCGGCGACGGGTACGATATTTTCCTGTTGGTTTTTGGTTTCAACAGCTTTTTCAGCAACCATGCCTGAAGAGTCACCCTTCACTTGCGGACCGAATTGCCATACGGCTACGGCAACTGCTGCCACGCTGGCGGCGACGGCGAAGGATTTGAAGAAAGAGTTGTTCGCAGCCTGTACTTCCTTAACAACAGGCATCACAGCAGCAACTTCGGCTTCATGACGCTGTTTGTGTTCTTCGCTGATTTCCGCAAGCGTAGCGGTAAATGCCGCGCTTTGCATGAAATCCGCATCACGCCCTATCCCTTCTTTATAGCGCATGCAATCGCCTAACAGATGGTACTCGTACCACGCTTCGGCAGCGGCATCGTCGGACAACAGACGGTCAAGCATCTCTTCGCTTACTTGGTCTCCATCCATCAGCATGGAAACATATTCTCTTGTTGTATCCATAGTTGTTACCATTTTTTTTACCACCTTTGATTTTCAGAGGTTTCCAGCAGCGGCCTCAAATCTTTTGCTATTACTTCCCGCGCCCTGAAAATACGGGAGCGGACCGTTCCTATCGGACAATCCATAATTTTGGCTATTTCCTCGTAAGACAAACCGTCCATTTCCCGCAGGGTAATGGCTTTGCGTAAGTCTTCGGGCAAATGCGAAATCGTTGATTCGACTGTTTGCAGGATTTCCCGATTGATCATTTCAGCTTCCGGCGTATGGTAATCCGCAATCTGATCCGATAAATCCAGAATATCCCCGTCTTCGTTAGCAGCCTCTGCACTGACGAACGGCTGCTTTCCTGATGTTACTAAGAAATTCTTGGCTGTATTGATGGCAATCCGGTACAACCAAGTATAAAAAGCACTCTCACCCCGGAAATTCGGCAAGGCCCGATAAGCCCTAATCATTGCCTCTTGCGCCACATCATTGACTTCGTGTTCGTCTTTGACAAAACGGGAAATCAATCGAATGAGCCGACGCTGATATTTGGACATCAGCAACTCGAATGCTTTTTGTTCGCCCTTCTGCGCGCGCTCTACCAAGGCCTGATCAATCTGGCGATCATTCATATCTTACCTTTTATAATAACTGCATTATAAGCTATAAAATAGTAAAGCGTGCCGTGCCAGTTAAAGACAACTGCCGCCGTATTTAGTTCCATTTATATCTCAAAAATTTTCCGTAAACCGGTAAAAAACCGTCAAACCCTTGAAAATCGTGGCTTACCGTAAGGTTAACAATAGCAATGCAGTTTCCGTCAGTATTTGTGATAATCGGCCAGCATTTTCTGACGAACGGTACAATATGGTTTTCTTGCAACACTTTCTTAACGTTTTTATACAAAAAACCTACATTCATCATATCATCACTGCCCGCCGTCCGAATGATTCCTTCTTCTTCCAAGACCGATTCCGGCAATCCGTTGCGGTGCGGCACCAGAAAAAAGCCGTTTTCTTGGAGAATATCTTTCAGACGACCTCTGACTTCTTTTCCCTTTATCCAATCCGCGTCCGCAAACTGGTTTTGTTTCAATATGAATAAAAAATCCCGGTATAAACATACCGATGTTTCGCCGAACTGCCATTGTGCAGTTTCTGCTTCCAACAGTATCCGCGCGAAATCCGCCAGCTTTCTCGGAGAACTTTCCACAATCCCATTCTCCTTAAAAAACCGCCAAAGAATCCGGCTGCGGCGCGCTTCGCTGAATGTCTGCCAGCGGCTGACTTGGAAACGCCCGCTTTGGCAAACCGTCTGATAATCCGCTTCGACAACTTCGTCCAAAATCGCCAAATCAGTTTGCAAAGAACGGATATTGGCACAAACATGACGGTCGAAATTCGGAATGCGCTCCCGCCAAACCGGCAACGCCTCGTAACGCATCCAATTTCTTAAAAAAGCTGTATCGGCGTTACTTTCATCTTCGATGTTCGGCAGGTTGCAGGCAGCGGCGTAGTTTTCCAATTCTTTTCGGGAAAACGTCAGCAGCGGCCGCCAAATTTGCGTTCCCTCATCCAGCTTGCGCCATTGTGGCATGGCGGCAAGTGCTTTAATACCGCCGCCGCGAACCGCCGCGAGCATAAACGTTTCAATCTGGTCATCCTGATGGTGCGCCAACGCGATGACACCGGAGGGGTCGTCTGAAAACGCCTGATAACGCGCTTTTCGTGCGGCCGCCTCAATCCCCGCCCCGTCTTTTTTGACTTCAACTTTTGCACTTCTGAACGGCACATTCCATTCTTGGCATAAACGTGTGCAAAACACCAGCCAGTCATCCGCATTGCGGCTCAATCCATGATGAACGTGCAAAGCGTGTACTTTCAATTCAAGCTCTTCCCGCAAACACGCCAGCGTATGCAGCAACACCACCGAATCCAAACCGCCGCTCAATCCGACCGTTACCGCACAACCATCTGGAAGCGAACGCGCCGAAAGACGCAGGGTTTCCAACAAACTGCGGCATTGAGGCGGAAGGTTTTCAGACGACGTCGGGTTCATATGGCGTAATCTATGTTTTGTCGGCAAGGCAAGTTCTCAGAAATGAAAAAGCAGGCAGGGGGGCTTCTGCCTGCTTTTCTACACATTAACTGTTTACTTATCCGTAAACTTGCCGTAAGCCATAATCCGGTCGAAACGGCGCGACAGCAAGTCCGCCATCGGCATATTTTGCGCCTCGTGTAACTGGGTTTCCAACACCGTTTTGACGTTTTTCATGGTCGTTTCAAAATCGCGGTGCGCGCCGCCCAAAGGCTCGCTGATCACGCTGTCAATCAAATCCAATTCTTGCAGGCGTTTGGCGGTAATGCCCAAGGCTTGCGCGGCATCTGCTGCTTTTTCGGCAGTTTTCCACAGAATAGACGCGCAGCCTTCCGGAGAAATAACCGAGTAAGTCGAATATTGCAGCATATTGACGTAATCGCCGACCGCAATCGCCAGCGCGCCGCCGGAACCGCCCTCGCCGATGATGGTACACAAAACCGGCACACGCAGGCGGGTCAATTCGTACAGGTTGCGTCCGATGGCTTCGGACTGACCGCGCTCTTCCGCGCCGATGCCCGGATACGCACCCGGCGTATCGACAAAAGTCATCACGGGAATATTGAATTTCTCGGCGGTATGCATTAGGCGCAGTGCTTTGCGGTAGCCTTCAGGGCGCGGCATACCGAAATTGCGGCGGATTTTTTCTTTGGTATCTCTACCTTTTTGATGGCCGATAACCATCACGCTTTGTCCGTTGAAGCGCGCTAAACCGCCGACGATGGCATGGTCGTCTGAATAATGGCGGTCGCCGTGCAACTCTTCAAAATCGGTGAAAATGGCTTGGATGTAATCTAAGGTGTAAGGACGTTGAGGATGGCGTGAAACCTGCGAAATCTGAGCGGGCGTCAGCTTGTTGAAAATCGATTTAGTCAGGTCGTTGCTTTTCTTTTGCAATCTGGCGATTTCATCAGAAATATCGACGGCGGACTCGCCCTGCACAAAGCGCAACTCTTCGATTTTATTGGTTAATTCAGCGATGGGTTGTTCAAAATCCAAAAAAACTGGTTTCATAGGGTGAAGCTCTCGGTAGGGACGCTGCCGCTATCATACGCCAATCAGGCATATTTGGCAGCATTTCTCATTGAGGATATGCCGTGCAAGACGGCAGATAATTGGGCGGATGCCTTTTCAGACGACCTTTTACAACGATATAGTATATCTGCACTAAACAAATGAAGTGCCGTATCTTATGATAAACTTCCATTCAGTTCAATCATTTCAAACAGGCTATGAAAAACGACCACGACAATACGGCGATGCGGCTCGACAAATGGCTTTGGGCTGCGCGCTTTTTCAAAACCCGCGCGCTGGCTCAAAAACATATCGAATTGGGCAGGGTTCAGGTCAACGGCGCCAAAGTCAAAAACAGCAAAAATATCAGCGCGGGCGACATCATCGACCTGACGCTCAATTCACTGCCTTACAAAATCAAAGTATTGGCACTCAACCACCAGCGCCGCCCCGCCCCCGAAGCGCGTCAGCTTTACGAAGAAGACATGAAAACCGCCGCCGAACGCGAAGCGCAAAAACAGCTTGACCAAGCAAGCCGCATCAGCGCGGCATATCCCGACGGCAGGCCGACCAAACGAGACCGCCGCCAACTCGACCGCATGAAGCGCGACAGCTGGTAGGTTTTTATAAATTCCGTTTCAACCGCGATGTACAGCAAAACGGATATATTTAAAACTCCGCCAAAAACAAATCATCCGTTTTTATTATTTCACGCAACTGACTTGACGGTTTTACCCGTCCGTTGTGTTGAGACTCCTGCCTGAAACCGCCGATTTCCGTAAAGTTGAAACGCATCGGAATCAGGTATAATCCATCCCTATTTCATTTTCAGACGACCTTGAGCCATTAAGGATATCCCCATGAGCAAGAAACGCGTCCTCACAGGCGTAACCACCACCGGCATCCCGCATCTAGGCAACTACGTCGGCGCCATCCGCCCCGCCGTCCGCGCGGCGCAAAACCCCGATACCGAATCCTTCCTCTTCCTCGCCGACTACCACGGCATCATCAAATGCCACGAGCCGGAGATGATTCACCAATCCACTCAAGCCGTTGCCGCCACTTGGCTTGCCTGCGGACTCGACCCCGAGCGCACTACCTTCTACCGCCAAAGCGACATTCCCGAAGTGATGGAATTGAACTGGATTCTGACCTGCATTACCGCCAAAGGTCTGATGAACCGCGCCCACGCCTACAAAGCCGCCGTGCAGGCAAATGTCGAAAACAATCAGGAAGACCCCGACCACGGCGTAGAAATGGGTCTGTACAGCTACCCCATTCTGATGACCGCCGACATCCTCATGTTCAACGCCAACGAAGTGCCCGTCGGCCGCGACCAAATCCAACACGTCGAAATGGCGCGCGACATCGCCGGACGCTTCAACCACCGTTTCAAAGAAGTCTTCACCCTGCCCGAAGTGAAAATCGACGAAAACGTCGAACTCTTGGTCGGCTTGGACGGACGCAAAATGTCCAAATCCTACGGCAACACCATTCCGCTTTGGGAAAACGACAAGAAAACCCAAAAATCGGTCAACAAAATCATCACCAACATGAAAGAGCCGGGCGAGCCGAAGCAGCCCGACGAAAGCCCTCTGTTTGAAATCTACAAAGCCTTCTCCACGCCGTCTGAAACCGCAGCGTTCACACAAATGCTTGCCGAAGGCCTGGCATGGGGCGAAGCCAAAAAACTCTTGGCCGCCAAAATCAACGCCGAGCTGGCAGAACCGCGCGAACGCTACAACGAGCTGACCACCAATCCTTCGCAAATCGAAGACATCCTGCAGGCAGGCGCCGCCAAAGCGCGCAAAGAAGCGCGCGAACTGCTGGACAAAGTACGCGACGCCGTCGGCATCCGCCCATTGAAGTAAATCTCAAAAGGTCGTCTGAAAAAGCAGTCCGCTATTTTCAGACGACCTTTTCCTGTTTAAAACAAGGAATATCCGATGAAAGCCTTTCCGATTCTCTTATCCGCCCTTTTGCTCGCCGCCTGCGGCAAATCCGAAGCTCCTGCCGAGCCCGCCCAAAATGCCGCCGAAGCCGCGCCAAAGCCCGCGTTTAAAGTCAAATACATCGACAACAACGCCATCGCAGGCTTGGATTTAGGACAAAGCAGCGAAGGCAAAACCAACGACGGCAAAAAACAAATCAGCTATCCGATTAACGGCTTGTCCGAACAAAACGTCATCCAACTGATCGGCAACCACCCCAACGATTTGGAAGTCATCAGCGGCAAATGTATGGAAACCGGCGAAAAAGGAGAGCCTTTAGGCTGGACTGAAAACGGCAAATGCCATGCCCTGTTTGCCAAACTGGTCGGCAACATCGCCGAAGACGGCGGCAAACTGACAAGCTACCTCCTCTCCCATGCCGCCCTGCAACCCTATCAGGCAGGCAAAAGCGGCTATGCTGCCGTTCAAAACGGCCGCTACATCCTCGAACTCGACAGCGAAGGAATGTTCTACTTCCGCCGCCGCCACTATTGACCGAGCGGGTGCCACCCATGACCGTACACACCTTAATCCGCGCCCTGCCTAAAGCCGAATTGCACGTCCATATCGAAGGCACGTTCGAGCCGGAATTGATGTTCGCCATCGCCGAGCGCAACGGCGTTTCCATTCCCTATGCGGATGTGGACGCCGTGCGCCGCGCTTACGATTTTCACAACCTGCAATCCTTCCTCGATATTTACTACGCAGCGGCGGCGGTCTTGCTCCACGAACAGGATTTTTATGACCTGACCACAGCCTATTTCGCCCGCTGCCGCGAGGACAACGTCGTCCACACCGAAATCTTCTTTGACCCGCAAACCCATACCGCACGCGGCGTACCGTTTGAAACCGTCATCAACGGCATCACCCGCGCCCGTCTGGAAGCGCAGGAAAAATGGGGCATTTCCAGCAGGCTGATTATGTGTTTCCTGAGGCATTTGAGCGAAGAATCCGCGTTTAAAACGCTTGCCCAAGCACAGCCTTTCAGACGACATATCGACGGCATCGGACTGGATTCGGGCGAACTCGGCAACCCGCCCTCGAAATTCGAGCGCGTCTTCGCCCAAGCCCGCGCGCAAGGTTTTCCCGCCGTCGCCCATGCCGGCGAAGAAGGCCCGCCCGAATACGTTTGGGAAGCGTTGGATTTGCTGAAAGTCGTCCGCATCGACCACGGCGTGCGCTCCGAAGAAGACGAAACCCTTATGCAGCGCCTGATTGCCGAACAAATGCCCCTGACCGTCTGCCCCTTGAGCAACCTCAAGCTCAAAGTCGTCGGCGACCTGTCCCGGCACAACCTGCGCCGCATGCTTGAGTGCGGCGTATTGGTTACCGTCAATTCAGACGACCCCGCCTACTTCGGCGGCTACCTCAACCAAAATTTCATCGAACTTGCCGACGCATTGGATTTGAATGAAGCAGACATCCGCACCTTGTGCAAAAACTCGTTCAAAGCCTCGTTTTTAAGTGAGGAAGAAAAAGCAAAACGGTACGCCGAAATCGACGGCATCCATGTTTAGACACAAAGCCGACCTGAAAAAGCAATCCGGTCGGCTTTGTTTTTATCTAAAAATGCAAATCCTCTAACCACAGTCAATTCCCTACCAAACCACTCAACTATCCGCCCGAAATCTGTTAAAATACCGACCTATCCTAATAAATACAGCATCAGAAGGCACACAATCATGGCTCTTTTGCAGATTTCAGAACCCGGCATGTCCGCCGCTCCGCATCAACACCGCCTCGCCGTCGGCATCGACTTGGGTACGACCAACAGCCTGGTTGCCACCGTCCGCAGCGGCAGCCCGGTTTGTCTGACCGATATGGACGGACGCACCACTCTGCCCTCCGTCGTCCGTTACGGCGAAGGCGATGCCGTCGAAGTCGGCAAAGCCGCCCTTGCCGCCCAAAAAACCGACCCGCTGAACACCATCAGCTCCGCCAAACGCCTCATCGGCCGCACGCTTGCCGACCTCGCTCAGGACGCGCAATACCTGCCCTACCGGTTCACGCCCAATGAGCGCGTGGTCGAGTTGAACACCCGCCAAGGTGCCAAAACGCCTATCGAAGTGTCGTCTGAAATCCTCAAAGCCCTCAAATCGCGTGCCGAAGAAACTTTAGGCGGCGATTTGGTCGGCGCCGTCATTACCGTTCCCGCCTATTTCGACGATGCCCAACGCCAAGCCACCAAAGATGCCGCGCGTTTGGCGGGCTTGAACGTATTGCGCCTCCTTAACGAACCGACTGCCGCCGCAATTGCCTACGGGCTGGACAACGCCTCCGAAGGCACGTTTGTCGTTTACGACTTGGGCGGCGGTACGTTCGACGTATCCGTATTGCAACTGACCAAAGGGCTGTTTGAAGTCAAAGCCACCGGCGGCAACAGCGCATTGGGCGGCGATGATTTCGACCACCGCCTGTTCTGCCACCTGCTCGAACAAAACGACCTTTCCAAACTCAACGAGCGCGACAGCCAGCTTCTGCTTTCCCTTGTCCGCGCCGCCAAAGAACAACTGACCAGCCAAACCGAAGCCGTCGTCGAAGCCACGCTTTCAGACGGCCGCAAAATCCATACCGTCATTACCCGCCAAGAATTTCACCACCTGACACAAAATCTGGTGCAAAAAACCATAGAGCCGGTCAAACAGGCACTGAAAGACGCGGGCGTGACCAAAGCCGACATCAAAGGCGTGATTATGGTCGGCGGTTCCACCCGTATGCTGCACGTTCAACAAGCGGTCGCCACCTTCTTCGGACAAACCCCGTTGAACAACCTCAACCCCGACGAAGTTGTCGCGCTCGGCGCCGCCATACAGGCGAACGTCCTTGCCGGCAACAAAACCGACGGCGAATGGCTGCTGCTGGACGTTACCCCCCTGTCGCTCGGTTTGGAAACCTACGGCGGCCTTGCCGAAAAAATCATCCCGCGCAATTCCACCATCCCCACCGCGCGCGCGCAGG